>JAUQXD010000927.1 GCA_030834835.1 Thermoflexales bacterium
CGCCAGCCCGTCCCGGCCGCCTTTGATGGTAATGCCGTCTTTGACGACTTTTTCTTTGATTTGCCCGTCGATTGGCATGGGTGTCATCATCCTATCGATTATAGCATAGCGAAATGAGTTATTGATTCTACCTCGGGCGCAGTTATTCTTCAGTTAAAGTTTGGTTACAATGCCGGTCATCAGGGAAATGCAAACGCGGCGGCCCCACTGGAAGGCCGCCGCGTAGCCAAACGCTTCGCGTGCGATGAGCAGGTTTTGATTTGATCTACGGCTCGTCTTGCGAGATGACCCCCTTCCCGCAGGATGATAGAGGTCAAAAGGCCCGGTCAGTGTCATTCCGAGAAGCACGCTTTCGCCGGGCGCGCCCCCGTTGCTGTGCAACGGATAGGGCGTGCGACGAGGAATCTCTGGCAAGGCGGGCAATGTCGTCCCATCGGCCAGAGATTCCTCACTGCGTTCGGAACACCTGCACCCACCGGCAGGTGCGGTGTGACACTCGAGGTCTTACTTCTCCACCCGCAGCGAATTGATCGTCGCATCCAGCGCGTCCAGGTTAGGCGTGAAGCTGGCGGACGGCAGGCCGTTGAGCATTTGCACAACCTCATTCAAATAGGCCGCGAACGCTTCGCCTGTGCCCAGGGTCTGCATCTGTTCTTGTGACATCTGATCGGTGTCGGGCAGGGCGCTGGTGGCCACGGGCAGGATCGCGGTGATGTAGTAGCGGCCATCGCTGGTCAGGCCCTGGAACGTGTAGAAGACTTCTTTATTGTTGATCGGGATGATGGCCTGATCGTACTGTGTGACGAAGCGCACGCCCTGGCCGCTCTGGAAATTAAGGTATTTCACTTGCGAGCGAAAAACCTGCGCCGCGTTGAAGATGGGAATCAACGGAATCCGCTCGGGTGCGCCGGGCGCGTCACCCAGCAGCTGCTTAAGTTGATCGATTTGCTCTTTCGCGGCCGGGTTGACGGCCGAGAATTCTTCAACCGAATAGACTTCGATGCGCGGCCTGTGATAACTGTTCTTCGACGGATAGCCGACGAAGTTGAATTCGTCGTAGGCCGACGTGATGGCCCAGTACGGCGCATCGGGTCCCGGATTATGGGCAGGCATGGTGGTCGTGGTGATCTGCTGCGCGAGGCTCACATCGTAGTTGAAACTGAGGCCATTGTATGTGGCCGCGCCAACCGACACCGGCATGGCCGTGGGCGCCTCGGTGGGGACCGGGACGAGCGTCGGCTCGGAGACCGGCGCGACGACCGGTGCGGCCGGTGCCGCCGGGGCTGCGCCCGTCGTCGCTTCCAGTTTTGGTTCAGCCGGAGCGTTGGCGCCGGGCTGCGCGGGGGTGGCGGCGGGCGCGCCGCACGCGCCAACCAGCATGACGATGACAACGCTCAAACACATGAACTTGATCGGACGATTTGATAATGACATGGTTCTTCTCCTTAGATTGTGGGGCGGCTCAGGACGCGTTCATCGCCGATGCGACGGGTGATACCTTGCGCGTCAAGGTATTCCATCAGCGCCAGCGCATACTTGCGGCTGGTGGCGAAGAAATCGCGGACTTGCGCCACGGTAATGGTTTGATGTTCGATACAGTGCGCGCGAATTCGATCGAGTGCGGCGCGATACGTCTCTGGCAGCAAGAGCACGTCGTCGCTCAATTTGATCAACTGCCCCAGATCCACTACGGCC
>JAUQXD010000928.1 GCA_030834835.1 Thermoflexales bacterium
GGCGCAGCAACCGGCGACGGAGCGTGCGCTTGAGATCGCGTTGCTGGTGCGGGCGCATCCGGCCAGCGAGCATCACAGTCGTGCGCGGGCCGAGCGATTGCGCGCCAATCTGGCGGCGCGGCTGGCCGCAGCGCAAAGTGAAGCCGTTGAACAGCGCGCCCTGACTCGTTCGCTCAGCGACGTCATCGACGAGGTGTTGGGCGATCAGAGCTGAGTCAGAATCAGGGGTGTCAGGCGCACGAGGAGATCGTGAATCACTTCCAGCCCCAGCCCGACGAGAAACCAGATCGGCGCGTAGTCCAATCGGATGTAGCCGTGAACGGCGTAGGGCGACCACTTGGAATAATCCCACGGGCATGATCCCGTAAAGCGCTTGAGTAGCCAGCCCGATAAATATTCGACGGCGAAAAAGCCCAGCGTGTAGATCAGGCCCCGAACGGGCCACCCCAGTGATCGGATGGCGTCATGCGCCGGTTCATACAGAAATGCGAACGCTCCGCCATAGATCGGGAACATCCACAGGTACGTCGTGCCTTGCAAACGCCAATCGTGAACGCGCCCCCGCACCCGATCACGGATCGACGTCCACAGAATCTCGCCGCACCAACCGCCCAGCCCGTAGAGAATGAACCTCAGCCACATGCTTGTGTCTCCTGATTATGGTATGATTCGCGCGATGTTACGCCGACTTATTTTCTTCCTCTTAATCGTCGTGCTTGCCGCCTGCGGGCCGGGCCGTTTGCCGGATACCGTGGCGATCACCATCGCGTCGGATGGCGAGCGGCAAACGATCGATCTGCCGCCCGGCCAGACTGTGCGCGACGCGCTGCGCACAGCCAGCGTGACGTTGGGCGAACTCGATCGCGTCCGCCCGCCTGAAACGGCTCTGCTGCAAATGAACCAAACCATCACGGTCACGCGCGTTGTGCAGCAGACCGACTTTGTCACCCAGACGCTGCCGTTTGAAACGCAGATCGTGCGCGATGCCACCATCCCGGAAGGACAGACGCGCCTGCAAGCGGGCCGCAACGGCACACTGCAAATCACCTATCGTCTGACTTACGAAGACGGCGTCTTGATCGAACGCAACGAACTGAGCCGCGACGTAATCGAGCCGCCCACGCCGGAAGTGATGCTCGTGGGCATTCAGGGCGCGTTCGGCACCGTGCCCGTCTCCGGCACGATTGTGTATCTCTCCAATCAGAACGCCTTCATCATGCGCGAACTGTCGGGCAACAAACGGCCGCTGACGACCGACGGCGACCTCGACGGGCGGGTGTTGTCCCTGTCGCGCGGTGGCCGCTGGCTATTGTACACGCGCGCCGTGTCGACCACTTTCAACAGCCTGTGGATCATGGACACGACGTTGGCGAAGCCCGAACCCAAAGCATTGAACTTAACCGGCATCCTGTGGGCTGATTTCTCGCCTGACGGACTATCGATCGCATGGTCGCGCGGCGATCCCGCGCCGGGGCTGCCGGGCTGGAAGGCGCTGAACGATCTATCGATTGCGCCGATCATCAATGGCCGACTCGGCACACGCCGTGAGATCGTCAAGGCGTCGTCGTCTCAACAATATGCGTGGTGGGGCACGATGTATGCGTGGTCGCCGGACAGTAAGTTGATCGCTTACGCCAACACCGAAGCGATCGGCGTGATCAGCCCCACGGCGCGTTTGACTAAGACCCAGGTGTTGCACACCTTTGCGGCCTATGACACCCGATCGACCTGGGCGTGGACGCCGGTTCCCAGTTGGTCGGCGGACAGCCGCTTCGTCATCGCCACGGCGCATGCCGCTCCGCCGAGCGGCGAATTGCCGGAAGATTCCCCCGCTTTTGAGGTGATAACGCTGGGCCTTACGCCCACGTTGAAAGTGCCACTGGCCGTCAACACCGGCATGTGGGCTGTGCCCGCCGCGTTGCCCGCCAACGGGCCGCCGGGACAGTCCCCATTTTCTGGTGGGATCGTGTTTGGCGTGGCCGACACGCCCTATGCCAGCGAAGCCAGCCGCTATCGATTGGATCTCATGGATCGCGACGGCAGCAACCGAACGAAGCTCTTTCCTGCCGCCGAAGCCGTGGGGCTGGACGGCCTGCCAGAATTTGCCGCATCGCCCGATGGCCGCAACCTGCTCATCATTTATCAGGGCGATCTGTACGCGCTCAACCTCAGCACCAACCTCGCGCGGCGCTTGACGGCCGATGGCACGATCTCGCGGCCGCGCTGGGCCAGATAACTCATCGGACTCAGGTAATCGGTAAATGGTAACTGGTAATCAGTTGATCGGTGATCGGTCATGAGGCGGGCATTTCTGCCTGAAAATGTGAAAAACCGACATTCATTGACGCTGTTGATGCTGTGCTTGCTCGGTGTCGTCGTCAGTCTGGGCGTCATCGTGGGCGCAACGCTCGATCATACTCAACGGCTGCGCGGCGTCTCGATTGGTTTTCCCGGCCCGATCGAACCCGTTGAACGCGGCGTGGGCGTGAACGTGGCGTTGGAGCAATATGATGCCGCCGCATTGCAAGACAATCTCACGCAGATCAAGATCGCCGGCTTTACGTGGCTGCGACAGGTCTTTTCGTGGGCGTCGATCGAACCCGAGGAGGGCCAATTCGATTGGGCTAAGTGGGATCAAATCGTCACGCAGTCCAAAGACATTCATCTCATCGCCGTTTTAGACACCGCGCCGTTGTGGGCCGCTGCCTCCAACCTCTACCCTCCAACATCTACTCTCCAATTCGCCAACTTCGCACGCCTGTTTGCGTTGCGCTATGGCGATCGCATTGACTACTATCAAATTTGGGACGAACCCAACTTAGGTGATCGCTGGGGCGGCGACGTCAATCCGGTGGCGTATGCCGAATTGCTGCGGCAAACGCGCGACGCGATCAAGCAGGTTGATCCGACGGCGACGATCATTCTGGCTGGACTCGCGCCCACCGTCGAGACCGGTCCGCGCAATCTGGCCGACTGGCTGTTCTTGCGCCGATTGTATGAAGCGGGCGCGCGTGATCTGTTCGATGTAGTCGCAGGCAAACCCTATGGCTTTGACAGCGGCCCGGAGGATGCCCGCATCAGCCCCAACATCCTGAATTTTCGGCATTTCGTGCTGCTGCGTGAGGAAATGGCGTCGCATGGCGATGCAGGCAAAGCGCTGTGGGCCAGTCACTTCGGCTGGAATACGGCGGCTAATTCGATCTGGGGGCGCGTGACGCCGGAACAACAGATCGGTTATGCGCGGCGTGCGCTGCACTATGCCGCCGAGGCGTGGCCGTGGACGGGCGTGTTGGTGCTGGAGAATTGGGAGCCGGATGCGCCGCGCGATGATCCGCGCCGGGGCTTCTCGATCAAGGATAACCCAAACTTAGGACAAAGCCTGATCGTAACCTCAAGCGTTGGCTACTATCCCGCCGCGCTGCAAACGCGCCCCGGCGGTCCCGATTACGTTTCCAATCCCGTCGCGACGTTTACGGGCGAGTGGCGTTTCAGCGAACTGGGCGCGGATTGGAGCGCCAGCGGCGACAGCGTCTCATTCAAATTTGTGGGCACGTCGTTGGCTTTGCGGGTGCGGCGCGCGGCCGATCGCGCCAACCTGTATATCACCATCGATAGTCAACCGGCCAATGCCTTACCGCGTGATGATCGCGGCGCATATCTGCAACTGATTCCGCCGGAGATCAATCAAACCGATGTGCAAACGTTGCCGATAGCGTATGGCTTGAGCAATGGCGAGCACGTTGTTACTATCATCACCGAACGCGGCTGGAATCAATGGTCGTTCATCGGCTGGAGTATAGGCCGCGAAGATGATCGCGGTACGTTAAATCTGATCTATGGCGCGATGAGCGTGCTAGGTTTAGTCAGTGCCTTTGGCGCATGGCGTAACGCTCGCCGGGTGCGTTGGCTGGAAGTAGGCGGCGTGATCTCGGCGGCGTATGCGCGCTTGAGCAGCGGCAAGCAGATCGCGTTGACGGTGATCACGGCGCTGATCGTGTACGGCTCGGCGTGGCTGACGTGGGGCGTGGACATCGCGGCGGCGTATCGACGGGC
>JAUQXD010000929.1 GCA_030834835.1 Thermoflexales bacterium
TGGGCAAGGGGTTGATGGCGCTATTTGCAGGTGATTCTGGCACAGGCAAGACCATGGCGGCCGATATTCTGGCGGGCGCGCTAGGCCTCGATCTCTACAAGATCGATCTGTCGGGCGTAGTGAGCAAGTACATCGGTGAAACTGAAAAAAACCTGAATAGCATTTTTCAGGAAGCGCAGTCGTCCAACGCAATTCTGTTTTTCGACGAAGCCGATGCGCTGTTCGGCAAGCGCTCGGAAGTGAAAGACGCGCACGATCGCTACGCCAACATCGAGACGGCGTACCTGCTGCAAAAGATGGAAGAGTATGAAGGCGTGGTGATTCTGGCGACGAACCTGAAGATGAATCTGGACGAAGCCTTTATGCGCCGCATGCACTTCGTGGTGGATTTTCCGTTGCCGGAAGAAGACGATCGCCGCCGCATCTGGCAATCGATGTTACCGGCCGAGCTGCCCTTAGCGCCGGATGTCGATCTGGATTTCATGGCGCGCAAGTTCAAGATCGCGGGCGCGCATATTCGCAACATCGCGCTGTCGGCGGCGTTCCTGGCCGCGGCCAATGGTCAGGTCGTGACGATGGCTCATCTCATTCAGGCCACACGTCGCGAGTTTCAGAAGATCGGCCGCTTGATTACGGCGGCGGATTTTGAGCGGTATTATGAGCTGGTGAAGACCCGGTAGCCCATCGGAGCAACTGCACTTATCTGGCCGGAGGCCAACATGGCTGTCAAGTCCGAGCATGTTCAGTCCACCACCGATCATGAGTCGAGTCCAGACCGCAAGTCGATCGAGACGCCCAGGCTATTTGACGAACCGTCGTTTGATCCGGCAAGCGACGCATTCTTAAAAGCAATACCGCCCGGGATCGACACTCACGCCGCGGCCTTGCGGCGACTACAGGGCGACATGCGGGCGCAGGTGATGACGCAGTTTCAGCAAGATTTTGGCAATTACTACGTTCAACGGGTGATGGATCAGGTCCACTCGACGGAACAGCCTGCCGACGATCTGGCGCAGCGGATTCAAGCGGCGTCAGCGGATGGTAACGGGCTGGATGCGGCCACGCGCGAGCGGCTGCAAGCCGGCCTGGGCGTCGATCTGTCAGGCGTGCGCGTGCATCTAGACGATGAAGCCGATCGGTTGGCTGAGTCCGTCGAGGCGATCGCTTTCACCACCGGCAACGATATTTTCTTTCGCGCCGGCCGGTATCAACCGGAAACCGCCTGGGGATTGCGCCTGTTGGCGCACGAAGTCACGCACACGCTTCAGCAGTCGAACGGCCCGGTCGATGGCACACTCAACGCGGACGGTGTCTCGATCAGCGATCCATCAGACGGTTTCGAGCAGGCGGCTGAGCAGGCAGCCGATCAAGTCTTAGCTGGCGAAAGTGCTGCACCAGGCTATCAGAACACGGCGACCAACACCTCCGGTCAGACAACTGTTCAGCGTGATGAGTATTCGGGCGACGAAGACTGGGAAGGCGTTGGATGGGGCGTGGGTGGGGACGCGGAGCAAGTGTATGGCACTGAGCCAGCCAAGCCGGGTGAAGCCCCCGGCGAGTTTAACCCGTATGCTTATGCCAAGGAAAATGAACAGGGCGGTTACGAAGCTGGCGGCGCCTTACTTCAGGGAGCAGACGAGTACCTGGATGTATCTTTCGGTTACGGTGAAGGCAAAGCCGGCGCATGGGGGGATGAAGGCGGAACTCGCTATGGTCTCAAAGCCGGCGCCGGTCTGGCTAAGGCCGATATAAATGAGGGCGGACCAGTTTCGGGCAACGTCGGTTCTGTTACGGGCAATGTTGAGGCCAGTGTCGGCGACAGCGGTTTGACAGTCGGCATAGGGGCCAATGCGGGCGAAGGAGCGATTGACATAGGCAACATGTCCGATCAAAGTAAAACAGATGAAAGCGTCACCCTTGGTGCGAGCGCGGGTTTGGGCTTCGGTGGGCGTTTGCACTGGGGCGATTCAGATAAGGACAAGCAGCGTGAATATGGTCTCGGTTTTGATGTGGGGCCGGTGTCGTTTGACTACAAGACCGAAGACCCGTTGCGCTCGGCTTTGGGTGGAGCGTTAACCAAACCGCTATTGCCCGACTCCAAAGTTAACATGACTGACACGGCGATTGATTACGGGAGCGCAGCCGGCAGCGCCATCGCCGAGTACGGCGGCGCCGCGTACGACACAGTGGCGGGTACCGCCGGCAAGGCGTGGGATACGACCAGCGATTTTGCCGGTTCGGCTTACGATACGGCGGCTGGCGGCGTGAACGATGCCTGGAATTGGGCCACCGATTGGTAAGGAGTGTTCAAAACGTAGTACAGCAGTGAAGCCGATTGCGTGGGGACGCGCCGGGGCTGGATTGCCCGGCTTGTAAAGAGATCGGTTCACGCTGGAATGAGATCAGGGAAGGGAGACTCAACATGGTTGTCAAGTCTGTGCAGACTCATGCCGGACAAGAGCGTGAGGTCGGGGTTCGTCGGGCGACGCGCAGCGGTCGCAGCGAGTTCGAGACAGAGTCATTTGAAACAGTACAGTCGCCCGCCGTTATTGCGGCACGCGGGCTTGATGGTTCAGCCGGGTTGCCAGCGGCGGTGAAGGGCGAAACGCGCGCACAGCTGATGACGCATCTTCAGCAAACGATTGGCAACAAAGCTGTGCAACGCGCTGTCGCCTCGGCGCGATCGGCCGCATCCACTGAAGACGATCTGGCGCAGCGCATTCAAGTTGCGTCATCGGGCGGCACGACGTTGGATGCAGCCACGCGCGAACGATTACAGTCCAGCCTGGGCGTTGATCTGTCGGGGGTGTGCGTCCATCTGGACGACGAAGCCGATCGGTTGGCCGAGTCCGTTGAGGCGGTGGCTTTTACTACCGGCAACGATATTTTCTTTCGCTCAGGCATGTATCAACCGGAAACGGCTTCGGGTTTTCGCCTGCTGGCGCATGAAGTTACGCACACCGTTCAGCAAGCGAGCGGTCCGGTTGAAGGTACACCCGGCGCGGGCGGCGTCTCGATCAGCGATCCGGCCGATCAACACGAACAGGCCGCCGAGCAAACGGCGCAGGCGGTGCTGGCCGGTCAAGCGGTCACGTTGGGCAGCTCAGGCCAATCGGGCGTGGCGGCGACCCCGGTGCAGCGCTCTTGGTGGGGCGACGTAGCCACCGAGGCGGCGTGGGGCGCGGCCGGTGCGATACCCGGCATCGGCGGTGCAGTGCAATTTGGTCGCGGCGTCTACGACCGATATCAAGCCGGATCGGCCATGCCGCAGGGTACGTCGCAGG
>JAUQXD010000930.1 GCA_030834835.1 Thermoflexales bacterium
GACCAGCGCCGCCATCCGCAGCGCACACGCTAATTGATAAAACGCCTTCAGCCGCGCATCGTCGAGCGCCGCCACGATCAACAGGATCGCATCCGCGCCGAAGGTGCGCGCTTCATACAGTTGATATTCGTCGACAATGAAGTCTTTGCGCAGCGCTGGCAGCAGCGAAATCGATCGGGCCGCCACCAGATCATCGAGCGAACCCTGAAAGAAGCGCTCGTCCGTCAATACCGACAGCGCCGCCGCGCCGTTATCATCGTACGTTTGCGCCAGTTGCTGAACGTCGTAATCAGCGCGCAGCAAGCCCTTCGACGGCGATGCTTTCTTGCATTCGGCGATTAACGCCGGGCGAGCCGCAAAATGCGCCGCGTCGCGCAACGCGCCGATGAAGTCGCGCGGCGGCTCCTGCAATTCGGCCTGTGTACGCAGCCGTGCCAGCGGAACTTGTTCTTTACGAATCGCAACTTCTTCAACTCTGTGAGCGAGAATTTGATCGAGAATCATAGTGACCGTGTTGCGTGGTGCGTACTGCGTAATCCACGGACCACGCAACACGCACCACGACCTAAATTGCCGCCGAGAACTGAACCAACGCATCCAACTTCGCCAGCGCCGCGCCGGATTCAAGCGAGGCTGTGGCTAACTCTAGCCCGTGCTGCACATCGCCGGTTTCCGCGCCAAGCGCCGCCGCCGCATTGAGCAGCACCGCGCTCTTACGCGAGCCGTTCAGCAAACCACTCAACACGCCGCGCAAAATGCGCGCGTTTTCTTCGGCTGTGCCGCCGCGTAATTCGGCCAGATCGCTGCGCGGCAAACCCAGCGCTTTAGGATCGAGCGATGTCGTCGTGACCTGCCCGTCCTTCAAATGACTCAATCGATTCGGCCCGGCGGTATTGAGTTCATCCGTGCCGCCGAAGCCATGCACCACAAACGCCGCGCGCGAACCCAGTTCGCCCAACACGTTCGCCAGCGGTTCGGTCAAATCAGGATCGAAGACACCGATGATCTGTACATCCGCGCCCGCCGGATTAGTCAATGGGCCAAGCACATTGAAAATTGTGCGTTGCCCGATTTCCCTGCGCGGCCCAATGGCATGCTTCATCGCCGGATGAAACTTCGGCGCAAACAAGAACCCGATGCCGACCTCATCGATCGCTTTGCCCACCTGATCCGGCGTCAGATCGAGGTTGACGCCCAGCGCCGCGAGCACATCGGCGCTGCCGCACTGCGATGACGCCGCGCGATTGCCGTGCTTCGCCACCTTGCGCCCCGCCCCCGCGATCACAAACGCCGCCGCCGTACTGATGTTAAACGTGTGCTTGCCATCGCCGCCAGTACCGGCCGTGTCGTACAGCCCCGCCCGTTCACGCACGGGTACTGGCACCACATTGGCCCGCATCGATCGCGCCGAGCCGGTGATCTCGTCCACCGTTTCGCCCTTCATGCGCAGCGCGATCAAGTATGCGCCGATCTGTGCTTGCGTCGCTTCGCCGGCCATGATGTCGTTCATCGCCGCCTCGGCTTCGGTCTGCGTCAAATCTTCGCGTCGAATCACTTTGGCAATTGCGTCTTTAATCATGATGTGCCTCCCGTTCCAATCGTGTTGCGTGATGCGTGTTTCGTCACGCAATACGCATCACGCACTACGCTTTCTCATGGCTCAATTCTTGATGGATAGGAAATTCTTCAACAGTTGCTTCCCATGCTTCGTCAAAATCGACTCGGGATGAAACTGCACGCCGAACGTCGGATGGTCTTTATGCTTCAAGCCCATCACGATGCCGTCGCTGGTAAACGCGGTGACTTCCAGACAATCGGGCACCGGCTCCTCCACCATCAGCGAGTGATAACGCGTCGCCTCAAACGGGCTGGGCAACCCGTCGAAAATGCCTTTGCTGTTGTGATAGATCGGCGAGGTCTTGCCATGCATTAATTTGGGCGCGCGCTTCACCACGCCGCCATACACCGCGCCGAGGCACTGATGCCCCAGACACACGCCTAGCACCGGGATTTTGCCCGTGAAGTAGCGAATGGCTTCGTTGGAGATACCGCCGTCGTTCGGGTCGCCGGGACCGGGGGAGATGACAAGGTGAGTGGGTGACAGGGTGACAAGCTGATCGAGCGTCACTTGATCGTTGCGAAACACCTTGATTTCCGCACCCAATTCGCCCAGATATTGAACCAGGTTGTAAGTGAAAGAATCGTAGTTATCGATTACGGCGATCATGTTACCCCCTGAAAAGTGAATCTCACCGACCATCATCATTCTTCACTTTTCACTCATCACTCGTCACTTGTCACTTCTCCGCCATTTCAATCGCTACCGCCAATGCCTTCGCCTTATTCATCGTCTCTTGATATTCACTCGCCGGGTCCGAATCCGCGACGATGCCGGCGCCCGCCTGAATGCTGACGCAGTCGCCGTGCATCAACAGCGTGCGGATGGCGATACAGGTATCCATCGCGCCGTCGTAGGAAAAGTAACCGACTGCGCCTGCGTACAGGCCGCGCTTCAAGCCTTCGAGATCGCGAATGATCTCCATCGCGCGGACTTTAGGTGCGCCGCTGACGGTGCCTGCTGGAAACGTCGCGCGCAGGAGATCAAAGGCCGTCATCCCATCGCGCACTTTGCCCTCAACTTGCGAGACGATGTGCATCACGTGCGAGTAACGTTCTACTACGAATAGATCGGGCACGCTTACCGTACCGTATTCGGCTACCCGCCCGATGTCGTTGCGCCCCAGATCGACCAGCATCAAATGCTCGGCGCGTTCTTTCGGATCAGCCAGCAGTTCCTGTTCCAACGCCACATCTTCAGCCGGATGCGGGCCGCGTCGCCGCGTCCCCGCGATCGGGCGGACGGTGGCCGTGCGGCCTTCCAATCGCACCAGCATTTCCGGCGACGCGCCGATCACGTGATAGGGCTGATTGTTTACTGATCCGAAATCAAAAAAGAACATATACGGTGACGGATTCAGCCGTCGCAAGGCCCGATAGATGTCGAACGGCTGAGCGGACGTGCGGCGCGACAGGCGCTGCGACAACACGACTTGAAAGATGTCGCCCGCCGCGATGTGCTCTTTGGCCTGACGCACGATCTCTTCAAATTGAAGCTGAGTGAAGTTGGAAGTAAGCGGTTCAGGCGCTGACGAGTGACGAGTGACGAGTGAAGGGAGGGGCGCGCTGAGTCGCTCGGCAATCCGATCGAGCCGCGTGACAGCCTCCGCGTAAGCGGCATACGGATCGCCGCTCAGATGCACGTTGGCGATGATCAGCAATCGGCCGCGCGCATGATCGAACGCGACGAGTGTGTCGGCCAGCATGAAGATCGACTCGGGCAACGCATTGGTTGATGCTTCGCCATCGACATCCAACTTCGGTTCAAAGAAGCGCACCACATCATAACCGAGATAACCTACCAGGCCGCCAACAAAACGCGGCAGGCCGGGCAGCACCACCGGCTTGAAACGCGCCAGTTCGGCTTGCAGCACGTGCAGCGGATCGTTGCCGTTGGGCAGATCAAACGTGGTGGCACTGCCATTTACGCGGCGTGTCACCGCGCGGCCATTGAACGTCAGCAGCGCACTCGGCTCCACGCCGATGAACGAATAACGCCCGATCTGCTCGCCGCCTTCTACGCTCTCCAACAAGAACGACGCGCCGTGCCCCGCCAACTTCAAATACACCGACACCGGCGTATCCAGATCGGCCGGTAATTCCCGGTAAATCGGCACCAGGTTACCCTGCGCCGACAAGGGCAGCAGCTCTTCGATGGACGGATGAATGTCTGTGCGGTGATTGATGACTTCGGCTAACATGTCCCCTCCCCGGCTGACGAGTGACGAGTGATGAGTGAAGCCCTTTCATCACTCGTCACTTTTCACTCGTCATGCATTTACTTTCGGCAGCCCCGCCACCGCCTTCGCCACTTCTTCGATCGGATATTCGTAATCTTCCAACTCACCCGCGAAGTAACTGCGATAGCCTGTCATGTCGAAATGACCATGGCCGCTAAGGTTGAACAAGATCACTTTCTTCTCGCCGGCAGCTTTAGCCTGCAGCGCCTCGTCGATCGCCACGCGAATCGCGTGCGCGGATTCCGGCGCGGGGATGATGCCTTCGGTGCGCGCGAACTGCACGGCGGCCTCAAACACCGGATTCTGCGCCACGGCCACGGCTTCCACCACGCCCTCGTCGTACAACTTGCAAATGATGGGCGACATGCCGTGATAGCGCAGCCCGCCCGCGTGAATGGGCGCCGGAATGAACGCCGAACCCAACGTGTACATCTTGACCAGCGGCGTGGTCTGCGCGGTGTCGCCGAAGTCGTAGGTGTAGACGCCCTTCGTCAACGACGGCGCGGCCGAAGGCTCAACCGCGATGAGGCGCGTGGTCTTGCCGTCCTTCAATTTGCCGCGCACGAACGGCAGAATGATGCCACCCAGATTCGATCCGCCACCCGCGCAGCCGATGACGACGTCGGGATATTCGTCGGCCTTGTCCATCTGCTTCAACGCTTCTTCGCCAATGATCGTTTGATGCAGCAGCACGTGGTTGAACACCGAGCCGATCGCATATTTGGTATCCGGCGTAGTCACTGTATCTTCCATCGCTTCACTGATCGCGATGCCGAGCGACCCCGTGTGATTGGGATTTTCGGCCAGGAAGCGGCGGCCAGCCGCCGTATCCTTTGACGGTGACGCGACAATCGTCGCGCCATACGCTTCCATCATCATGCGGCGATACGGCTTCTGCTGGTACGAAATATTGACCATATACACTTTGGCTTCCAGCCCAAAGTACCCCGCCGCAAAGGCCACCGAACTCCCCCACTGCCCCGCGCCGGTTTCCGTCGCCAGTCGCTTGACGCCGGCGCGTTTGTTGTAATACGCCTGCGGCACCGCCGTGTTGGGCTTGTGCGATCCCACCGGCGACACGCCTTCGTACTTGTAGTAAATATGCGCCGGAGTATCGAGGGCCTTCTCAAGGTGCCGCGCCCGCATCAACGGCGTGGGCCGCCACAACCGATAGATCTCCTGCACCTCTTCGGGGATGTCGATGAACTGTGCCGCATACGGCCCGACAGACGCTTCCTGCATAATGATGTCCATCGGGAACAGCGGCGCCATATCCTGCGGCCCGATCGGCTGGCCGGTGCCCGGATTGATCACGGGCGGCAGCGGCGTCGCAAAATCGGCCTGCACGTTGTACCACGCGGTCGGCATTTCACTTTCTTCGAGCAGGTACTTCACTTGATCAGACATGGCTCTCCTTCATGGAATATATTGAGCAGTTGAGATCGTAT
>JAUQXD010000931.1 GCA_030834835.1 Thermoflexales bacterium
GATCGCGGTAGCAGCCTGACTCTTTCAAAATCAAGTGCAAGGTGACAGTTCCACATGACAACCGATCCCTCACTCGCCAAAGATGCATTGCACGAAGCGGAAGATCACATGGTCAAGAGCGTGCGCGCGCTTGAACTTGATCTGCGCGCCATTCGCACCGGCCGCGCCAACCCGATGATCGTCGAGCGCGTCATGGTCAATTACTACGATGTGCCGACGCCGCTGGCCAATCTGGCCACCATTGCCGCGCCCGAGCCGCAAATGCTGACCATCCGCCCCTTTGACGCGCACTCGATCAAAGACATCGAGCGGGCCATTCTGTCATCCGATCTGGGTCTGACGCCCAACAACGATGGCAAGATCATCCGGCTGGTCATTCCCCGCCTTAGCGACGAGCGCCGCAATGACATGATCAAAAGCGTCCACAAACGCCTGGAAGAAGCGCGGGTGTCCATTCGAAATGTCCGCCGAGACACTCAAGACACATTGCGCGACTTCGAAAAAGAAAAAATGATCTCCGAGGATGATCTGAAGCGCGGGCGCGACGATCTGCAGAAACTAACCGACAAATATATCGAACAAGCCGAATCCCTCAGCAAACGCAAGGAAGAGGAGATTCGCGAAGTCTAGGTTGTCCAGGACTTTCGTTGCAGCATGAGCTCCGCATCCACCCCGACTCAGGTTCCGTATCATCTGGCGATCATCATGGACGGCAACGGCCGCTGGGCAAAAGCCCGCGGCCTGCCGCGGTTGGCGGGACATCGCGCCGGCACAGAGAACCTGCGCCGGATTTTGCGGGCCTGCGTGAAACACGGCGTCAAGATTCTGACCCTCTACGCCTTTTCGACTGAGAACTGGGGCCGCCCGGCCGAAGAAGTGCGCGGCCTGATGACCATTCTCGAGCAGGTGATCGATCACGAGTTAAAAGAGCTGCACGAAGAGGGTGTCCGGATCAACCACATTGGCCGCCCGGCCGGCATCGCGCCGCGGCTGCAAAAAAAGATCAAACAGGCCGTCGACCTGACACACGCGAACACCACACTGACGCTTAACGTCGCGCTGAATTATGGCGGGCGGCAGGAGATCATCGACGCCATCCGCCGCATCATTCAGGCCGGCATCCAGCCCGATCAGATCGACGACGCCCTGCTGGGCCAGTATCTCTACACGGCGGGCCAGCCCGATCCTGATCTGATCGTGCGGACCAGCGGCGAGATGCGCGTCAGCAATTTCCTGATCTGGCAGGGCGCCTATGCCGAGCTGTATGTAACCCCGACTTATTGGCCGGATTTTGACGAAAACGAATTGCAGTTGGCGCTGAATCACTACGCCAGCCGGGAACGCCGCTTTGGATTGGTGACCGGCCAGAAGTCGCCGTCTTCGGCGCCGCTGCACCCGGCGCCGCCACACCCGACACCGTCACCTGACACCAGGTAACTTATCATTTATATGTTGTCCGCTGCATGCTAATCCGCACCGTCAGTGCTCTGATTCTACTGCCGTTAGCCATTGGCTTGATCTGGCTAGGCGGCGCGCCGTTCTATATTGTTCTGGGCGTGCTGTTTGGCGTTGCGGCGAACGAATTTAACCAGTTGGTGCGGCAGGGTGATCATCCACACCGGCCGCCGTTGATCTTCTCACTGGTGCTGGTCACCCTGATTGGAGCCGATGTACTCAATCCAGGTAGTGACTTACATGGTAATTTACTGCGACCGGGTATCGCGCTCGTCTCAGTCACGTCATTAGCCTGGCAATTGCGACACCGCCAGGAGGAACCCATTGTCGACTGGGCGTTGTCGATCGCCAGCGGATTGTATCTTGGATTGGCCGGCGCGCACTTTATCTTGCTGCGGCAATTGCCCGCTGGTGAACTCTGGCTATTGCTCACCCTGACGGGTACCTGGCTGGCCGACAGCGGCGCATACCTCATCGGCTCACGGCTTGGCCGCCACAAGATGACGCCGACACTCAGCCCGAAGAAGAGCTGGGAAGGTCTGGCGGGGGGCGTGCTCTTTGGGATGGCACTCACGCCGATCGTGGCGTTGGCATTTGGCTTACCGTG
>JAUQXD010000932.1 GCA_030834835.1 Thermoflexales bacterium
GATTTGGTCAACTGGTGGATTAGTCGATTGGTAAATTAGTACATTGGGAATTAGTAACGACTCTTCACCAATCTACGAATTTACCAAGTTACCAATTAACCGATCAACCGATTGACCAATCGACCAATCCCCATTATCATACCCACGGGGATGGTTGTGGTCCGGTGGCTGCCACGGTCTTCAAAATCGCTGGCCGGTCGCGCTGAGCGGGCGGCGGTGGGTTCGACTCCCATCCATCCCCGCCTTGACGTACAGCGGAGCCGAGATGTCTCGACTCCGCTGTGTTATGCTCAGGCCGATCGCATCCGATCGGCCCGATCACGCGTGATTGGGCCACGACGCAATCGCGATGCCGATCAAGATCACGGCTGCGCCGAGAATGGTCAATGGCGGCGGCAGTTCGTTGAGCAGGAAGAACGCAAGGATTGAGGTACCGACCGGCTCGGCTAAGGCGACGACGGCCACATACGTTGTGGGCAGAAAGCGCAGCGCGTAGTTGTACGACGAGTGTCCCAGTAATTGCGGGAACAGGGCCATCAAGATCAGCCACACCAGCCCGATCGATTGATAGGGCACGCCCGCCGCGTCCGCCGTAAATGACGCACCCGACGCCAACCCTAGCGCGATCAACATCACGGCGGCGCTGCCATACACGATGAAGATGTAGGCGATCAACGACATCCGATCGCGCAGCTGCCGCCCGATGAGCAGGTAGCCCGCCACGAACCACGCCCCTGCCAGCGCCAGAAAATCGCCCCACAGCTGCGAGCCGGCCAGTCCAAAACCCGCGCTGTCCGACAGGCCGACGATGACGCCGCCCGCGACAGAGACGATCAAGCCGATGACAATCGGGCGCGAGAGTTTCTCGCGCAAGAACAGCCACGATGCCAACGCTACCCAGATCGGGCCGGTGGTCACCAGCACGACCGAGGAGGTGACGGTGGTGTAATCGAGCGAGGACACCCACGTGGCGAAGTGCAGCGCCAGAAAGACACCGGAGGCCAGCGCGGCCAGCCAGTCACGCTGAGTCAGTCGTTTCAACTCGGCCGTGTGGCGGCGCAGGACGATCGGGCTGAGGACGAGCGTGGCGATGCTCAAGCGATAGGCCGCCACCATCAGCGCGGGCACGCCCGCCTGCCGCGCGAAACGGATCAAAATCGAGGCGGTGGAGACGGCAAAAATGCCGACGAGCAGGACGATCAGCAGACGAGAACGTTGGGGCATGCTGAGCATTCGGGACGTGTTTTTCCGTCCCGAATGCCCTCCTCTCTTGACAATGGTTTTAATCGAGACTACAATCCAGCCAGAAGTTTAGCATCCAACAACTTCACAATCAACCCTCACCCATAGCCAGGGAAACCAAGGAGATTACGTAGAAATGACACACGAATTAGCCCCACTGCCGTACGCGCACGACGCACTGGAACCCTCGATTGATACGCAGACGATGCAGATTCACCACGGCAAGCACCACGCCGCCTATGTGGCCAACCTCAACAAAGCGCTGGAAAGCGCGCCCGATTTGCAAAGCCTCTCAGCCGAAGAGTTGCTGAAGAACATCGCCAAAGTGCCCGATGGCATCCGCCAGGCCGTCATCAACAACGGCGGGGGCCACTACAATCACACGCTGTTCTGGAGCATCATGGGCCCCAACGCGGGCGGCGCGCCGGGCGGGGAACTGGGCGACGCGCTGGCGTCCGCGTTTGGCAGCTTCGACGGCTTCAAGGAAAAGATCAACAACGCGGGCATGACGCGCTTCGGCTCCGGCTGGGCGTGGCTGGTCTTCGATAAAGACGGCAAGCTGGCGGTGCTGAGCACGGCCAATCAAGACAGCCCGATCATGAGCGGCCAGAAGGCCGTTTTAGGTGTGGACGTGTGGGAGCATGCCTATTACCTGAAGTATCAGAATCGCCGCGCGGATTACCTGAACGCATGGTGGAATGTGGTCAACTGGGCGGCGGTGGCCGATCGGTTTGCCAAATTGAAGTAACTTCCGTCACAGCGCGCGGAACACGGGGGACGCAGCGACGGTCAATATTGACTCTGCCGAGTTGATCGGCTAAATCTAAAATCCCTTTTGGAGCGACGACAATGACCCACACGATTACTGCTTTGTGTTTGCGCGATACGGCATGCGTAGACGTTTGCCCGGTGGAGTGCATCATCCCCGGCAAGCCCGAGTCGGAATGGCCGTGGCTGTACATCGATCCGGACACCTGCATCGACTGCGGCGCGTGCGTGCCCGAGTGCCCGTACGAAGCCATCTTCCCCGAAGATGAAGTGCCGACCGCCTTCACGATGAAGGCCGGCCAGTATATCGTCGATACGAAGGCCAACCTGCCAGACGGCGAGCCGCTGGATGGCGACGTGGGCGGGCATCACGCCAAGGTCGAGAATGCCAAGGCGCCAGGCGCAGGCTTCGTCATCGACCTGACCCCGGCCACCGACCTCAACAAGGCGTTCTTCACCGACGGCCCCGGCTACAAAGCGAAAGACATGTAATTGGGTTTTGGGGTCAACTGAAGTTCGAGAGGCAATCGAGATTCGTCTCGGTTGCCTCTTTTTGTTGCCACGGCTGTCACGGATCAGATAGAATTATCTGTGACATCCGGGGTTTATTTTTTGGGGGACTAAATGAGCGAGCAATACCGTATCGAAAAGGATTCGCTGGGCGAGGTGCGTGTGCCAGGCGAGGCGTACTTCGGCGCGCAGACGCAGCGGGCCATCAACAACTTTGCCATCAGCGGGCTGCGGCCGTGGCGGGCGTTCATCTGGAGCATGGCAACGATCAAGCGTGCCGCCGCTGAGGTCAATCGCGATCTGAGGCTGCTGGAAAGCGGCATCGCCAGCGCCATCATCCGCGCCGCGCAGGAAGTC
>JAUQXD010000933.1 GCA_030834835.1 Thermoflexales bacterium
GTCGGGGTACCAGTGCCGGGCGTACGGCCGTCTAATGCAGTGTGAACTGCGCTGAAGGTATCGGCCTCGTCTGACGTGATGACACCCTGCGCGACGGCTTGCTTCAGCAGATCGGTGCGCAGCGCGACTTCAGCCTGTACGTCGAAGGTAGCGCCGCCCACTGCACGCTCTGGCGTGACCTGACCTTTGCCGAGCGCGCGCATATAGTTGATCACATCCCAACGCGCCAGCTCATCCAGCGTGCCTTTCCAGGGCAGCATCGCCGTTTGGAACGTGACACCGCCTTCGCTGATGCGCCAGAAGAGATAATCGTCGCCCGTCATCTGGCTGGTATGGGCTACAGGCGCGGGTGCGGGGTCAAGCCCTGCGCCCACCGGTCCATCGCCCATGCCGCCATCGCCGTGACAGGTGGCGCAGTAGGCGGCGTAGACCGTTGCGCCGCGCGCCAGCGAGTCCGCATCAGCCGCGATGGGATTGGTCAGCCCCGCGTAGGCAGTTGGGATCGGCGCGCTGTGGCGCTGCCTCAGGTCGGCCCCTATGCCGTGACCACCGGCCGCAGGAGTCGTGGGCTGTGCAGCTGGCGTGCTGCACGCTGCCAGAACTACTACTAACATTAGTCCGAGTAGATCTATCCGTTTCATAGTGTGTCTTGCACTACCCTTAACGTGGTTCACGTGGACAGCAACCGGCGGCGCGAACGCTCGCGCATCCGCGCCACAAATCAGTAGCCGGGTCTGTCAACAGTCGATCTATTTGCCGGCCAGTTTCTTGCGCGCTTCCACGCCCCAGAAAGGATAGCCCAGCGCGGCCCCGACGAGGCAGTAGTCAAACACGCCGCCTGCGATGGGGATGAGCGCAACCACGGCCATGATCGTGCCCGGCGTACCTTGCACGACCAGCAACCCCACACTCAGAATGACGAGGCCCAACACGATGCGCGCACCGCGCCCCATTCCACTGGTCATGAACTTAACAAATTGCATTGTGGTCTCCTGGTCTGTATTGCCTCTCGTTACATTGAAGAGGCGTGGCTCATATCAGGTCGTCCGCGCGGCCAAAAAGGCCAGTCGCGTTTCGGCTTCGACCCCGCGCTTCGCGCCCGCGGGCGTAATTACAATCGCTCCCGGCTGGATTGTGAAGCGTTCATCCTCGACCGTCATCCAGCCCGTGCCTTCGAGGAAGTAGTACATCGCCAGCCCTTCTGGATGGTGCGGTATCTGTTGTCCCGCTTCAAGGCCGCCCAGAATTACTTTGAGTTTGTCCAGCTCCGCCAGAATTTGCGGCTGCGGACCAGCGGCCGAAAAGACGGCTTTCGCTTTCCAGTCAGGGTACAGTATTGGTTTCATTCAATCCTCCGATCGATATTCGGCGCAACCACAATCTGAAAGGGGCGTGTGAGCGCCTGCCGTGGGCAGATGCGCTCACAGTAGCCGCTATAGTTGCAGGCTGCCGGGTGGGTGACGACGGCGAGTGAGCCGGCCAGCGCCAGTGCTCCGGTCGGGCAGGCTTTCACACACAGACCGCAGCCATCGCACAAGTCAGGGGCAATGATCGGCTCGGGCCGAGCGATCCGCGCCGGCTGTTCAATTACTCCCATTCCATGCCTCGCCCAGAAAAAGCGCCTCGCTCAAGTGATGGCTGAAGCATATCACTCGAGCGAGGCGTTGTCGCCGACTTAAGTCGGATCGGGCGGAATTCGTTCTACGCCGTCAACTTCTCCAGCGCGGCCCGGTCACGAATGTGGATTTCGTGCCGGTGGACTTCAATGGCGCCCTCGCTTTCTAGACCGCGCAGAGCGCGCTGGACGACATCGGGGACCGTGCCGAGGCGGCCGGCTAGTTCGGTCTGCGTGTACCAGCGCGGCCGATGCAGCACATCACCGGTCGCGTCTTCGAGCAGCAACCGGGCCAGTCGGGCTGTCACGGGCCGCAGCGATAGATCCGCCACCAGCGCGACCAGATCGATGACACGATCGGCCATATTGGCGATCACGTGCTCGGCAAAGTCGGGCCGGGTGCGCAGCAGGCCGAGCACCGCCTCACGGCGCAAGAGCCAGATGCCGGTCGGTTCCAGCGCGATGGCCGTGGCCGGGTTGGGGCGATCGGCAAACACACCGATCTCGTTGAAGGTTTCGCCCGGCCCGATAAAGCGCAGCGCTTGTTCGCGGCCCTCGGCGGAGGTCTTCATCACCTTGAGCCAGCCCGT
>JAUQXD010000934.1 GCA_030834835.1 Thermoflexales bacterium
TCAAGAAGCGTCGCAGGCGTTTCATCAAGGGCAGGGTTTCGTTGAGCCGGATCAATTCGGCAAGAGCCAGTGCGGCGTAAGGGGTTGTCAACTGACCCCAGTTGCGGTGCAGGTTGCGTTCGGGGAAATGTCCCCAATCTAATGGGGCCAGCAGTTCGAAACAGCGCATGAGGGTTGGCGAAGAGGTGACGCATGCCGACAGATGATCGCGGCATTGCCAGAGCGTGTGCAAATCAGGCCGTTTTTCAGGGGATCGGGCGCTCTCGAACACAAAGGCCCAGAGTGGTAACTGCGTTACAATAGATTCGTCCGTCATGGGAAAGCCTCCTGGGGCAAGAACTTGGGATTGGGCAAATTCCATTCTAGCCCTAAGTAGCCCCGTGACGGACAGCGTAATCAGTCCCTGACTGATTACGTTTTGGCGGTGCCCAATCTGCCGAAAACACGCTGCGGCTCTGGCTTAAGCGTAATCAGTCATTGACTGCTCCAACCCTCACTATTGGCTCAAAGACGTTGCCAGAATACTGCGAAGAGGCCCGGGTATACGCATCATTGAACGAGGGGCAGAATCGCGACAATCACATCGAGCACAGCCGTCGGTTTCGCGGAAGTGGCCTTCGTTTTCGACGATGTCAAATCGCTCTTGCTCACTTCGAATGCCGATAAGGACACACGTTCGCGGCTCAACGCCTTTGCCACGCGGCTCACCGCAACCGATCGGCCGTGGCGCTCGCTTGATCTTGCAGCTTATCGGGATCATCTGTTGGACAGGCGCTATCATGCGGGAACGGTGTCTGCCCTTCTATACCACGCTATTGCGCTCCAGCCGTTATCGACATCGACGGCTGGAGTGCATTTTTAGGCAGAATCTTTACATGCTTGCCTTCGCGGCGATCATTGATGCCACGCCAGTCCCACTCCCTGCGTGCCGCTCCGTCTGATCAACGGCAGAGACAACTTGAATTTGGGTTGCGCGACCCAATTGCGCATGACCAGCGGCAGATACAACTTGAACTCACGCACCGCCAGCGTTACCTCTAACGTCTGCTGGCGTCCGCCGCCTTGCCCGTCGATGCTGAGTGTGTACAAGAACCGGGGTGTGTCGGCGGTCGTAACAGCCACGAGATAACCGGTGCTGCCCGGCGTTACGACGAGTGTGTTGCTCACTTCGCCCGTCGTCGCATTATCACGCAGGCCGAGGCTGCTTAGCGCCGGAACAGTGCCCGGATCCACGGTCAACGTGATCGGGGTTGTCCAGCCGTCCAGCGCCAGCACGTCCAACTCAAACATCGCCGTCATGGGTTTTCCGGCTGCTACGGTGAGGTTCGACGGCGTGGCCGTGAGATTGAAGCGCGGCTTCGAGACTGTGAGCGTGATCGTCGTCGTCGCGGTCAACAAACCGTCGTCGCCACCGATCGCGATCGGGTAGATGCCGCTCGCCAGCAGGTCGGTATCGGTGATGGTGAGTGTGGCGTTGTTGCCCGGCTCGATCGAATCGTCATCAAACGACCACAACAAGCCGATTGGCGCGTTCTTCACGCTCAACCCGATCGGCCGGGTGGCGCCATTCAGGCCCGCGCTGGACACCCTCACATCAAGCGATTCAGCAATGCCCAGTGATAGCGTGTGCGGGCTGGCGTCGAGCGTAAAGGCCCGCACACTCACCGCCACGGTGATCTCGAAGGTGCGCGAGAGGCCGCTGCCCGTGGCGATGATGGGCACCACGTAGTTGCCCGCCGGCAGTGATTCAGTTGTTGACAACACGATCGATTCGTTGACGCCCGTCAGCGTGGGCGTGATGTGTTCGTCGGCGAACAGCGCGTTGAGGCCGTTGACGCTGGACGTACACGTTGTACCGCTTAGCCGCACACAGCCCGTCTGGAAACTGACCACGCCCGGATACGGTTCGTGATCGGTCGTGACCGGCAACGACGTGTTGTGGCTTTGCCCCGCAATCAGATTGATCGGGCCGGTGGGGCCGCCGAGAGTGATCGCGGCGTTGGCCGGTACGCCGATGATGGTCTGCGCCGTTGACACGTGGCCGGTTTCGTTATCGATCGCTTGTACCGTCAACGAGTAAGGTTTATCCGGCTCAAGCGCGGTGACAAGCGCCGAGGTTAAATTACCCACCGAGATCACTTGCGTCGTGGTCAGCGTCGGTGCGGACACTTTCAGCACGTAGTGATCTGCATCGGCGCTGGGATGCGGTTGCCACTGCACGCCCAGTTCGCGGAAGCCCGGCGTGACCGTCATCACCGCCGTCCACGTCAGCGGCCACGTCGCGACATGATTGACCACGATGGTCTGCGGCGCATACTGGCGTACCGGCGGGTTGCGCCCGTCATTCACCTCAAACCAGATGTGATACGTGCCGCTGGGCAGTTGATTGAGATCGTAGGTGTATGTCTGCAACGTACCATTGATCCAGTTGGGATCAGGCGAAGTGAGATTCGCGACTAACGCCCGTCCCGAGAAAGTGAAGTCGTCGATGATGGGGTTGGCGAAAATGCCGATCGGTGTGCCGAGCTCATCGGATGTCAGCCGCCAGTTCAGCGCCAGCGAGGTCGTGCCGCTGATAGCCGCCGATAGATCGCTCAACGCCGGGGCGGGATTGCTGCCCAGGGCAGTGAGCAAGTAGCGATCGGTGGAGGTGAAGGTACCGTTCAACTTCAACTCCCATGTGCCGGTCTGCGCCTGATGCACGATGTATTGTGTTTGGACATCGGGCCGCGTGGCGAGATCAAACATCGGCGCCAGTTGCAGCGCGGGCGAGCCGCCGTTCACGCCCATCAAGAACCACGTGTACACATAGCCGTCGATCACGTTCACATTCGGCACGGTGAGCAGCACGCTCTGCGTGGCGTGATCGCGGACTTCCAGCGTCACCGTTCCGCCGTTAAGTTCGACGTAGGGACTGGCGTTCTTGAAGGCGACGTTGTTGAACTGCGATACGCCTTGCACGAAGACATCAATCGCGCCGACATTGGGCGAAGCGTTGACCAAGCGCACGCGCGCATGACCCCACGCGGGCAAGCGGTTGTCGTCGATGAGCAGCAGCGTTTGTGTCTGCGTCACATAGTCCAGCGCGACCAGCGTGTGATCGGCCTCGCTCTGCAAAGCGATTGAGCCGCTGGTCAACACCGTGTGAGTCGCATCAGCCGTGGTCAGTTGGAAGTCGATCGAGTCACCCGCAAAACCGTTGTAAGCCGTGGTGGCGCTGTACGGCAGATTGTCAAAGAGCGTGATGCCCTGTGTCCACAACTCGATCGGTTGATCGGCGGCGATGGCGTTCACCAGCCGCAAGTGAGAAAGCGGCAGCGTGTCGGCCTTCAACAGCAACTGCGCGGACGGCGTGCCATTGACGCGCCCCAGGGCGATGAGGCTGTACGTGCCGCGCCCCGTCAGTGTGACGTTGGGCAGCTGCGCCAGCAGTTGATTGGTCCCCGCCGCATAGACCTCAAACGTGTAGGTCTGGCTCGCGTCGAGGTTGACGCCATCGGTCACGGACTGCGGTGCAACATCGCCGAACAACACACGGCCATCACCGGCCAGCACCACATCGATGTTGGCGGCATCCGCTAATCCGTGCGCAAAGCGGATCGTCGCCTGACCTGCCGCCGGAGCAACACCCTGCGCCACATCAAGCGTAACAGTCTGGGTCACATCGCCCGCCGCGATCAAACGATGCACAGCGTTGCCCGTGAGCGTGATCGGGGTGGACGACGCGATCGGGCCGGGTTGATTAGCCGGGACGAATTCGAGGGTGTGTGATCCCGCATCGATCACTTGCTCGTTCGATTCCGCGCCGAAACTCACATTAGCAAACACCTTCACGCCGTCGATCAGCACATCGAGCGCGCCGAGATCCGATCGGGCGTGAGTGAACCGCAGCAAGGCCGATTGGTTCGCCTTCTGCACCGTATCCGGCGTGGCGCACAGCGGTGCATTCGTCGTCGTCGCTGAAACATCGCGCGTGTAGGTCAGCACTTCGGCGAACTGCACATTGGCGGGCAAGTTGTTCGGCGTGATCTCTGTGCCGAGCGGTGTCATCAACGTGAGCGTGGGCACACTTTGACTGCGTTGCAAAGCAAAGATCACATCGGTGGTGGCGGTGATGGGTTGCGGCACCCTGATGGTGTCACCCACGAAGCGAATGCCGTTGAACTCGGATGTCGCATTAAGCGCAAGTCCGTTGCGGCGCGCGGCTTGCCATTGTTCGATCGCCGCATTCACTTGCGGCGGCTGAACCAGCGTATAGTTATCCACGTTGCCAACAGTGAGGTTGCCCTGACTATCGACGAAGAACCCGGCGTTGTAACCCAGCAGCGACACCGTGCCCTTTACGCCCCAGCGATCGCCCTCGAATTCCCCGAAGGCCGTGCTGGCGTTGAAGAGGTAATCGGCCGACGGGATGGTGAGGCTTTCCGTCCAGCAGATCTGGCAGTTGCCGCACCAGTAGTAGGGGACACCCAGCCAGCCTTCGCGCCAGCCGCACTCGCAGCACGGATAAGGCAGTGACGTGCCGTTGAAGATCGCGCCCTTCGCCAGCCCCACTTGCATGTTGCCGCTGCCGTTCATGTGGAATCCGCGATAGTCGCTCCAGGCGTTGAAAGCGATGTCGCCCTTTGCCACGATCATGTTGACCCATAACGTGGCGCTGAAACTATGATCGGTCATGTGCGCCGATGCGCCGCCCACCTGGAAGACGAAGACACGCACCGCACCGCTCAACAGCAGATCAAACGGACTGGTCTTGAGGGTCGCGGTCGCATCGGCGCTGAGCACCGTAAAGCCCGCGATCTTCTTGCCCGCCGCAATCTGGATGCCCACATCCACTTGCGTCGAAGTTGGACCGAGCGTGACTGCGCCTTCGATGCCGGTGATGAAGAAGCCCGTAGTGCCGATGGCGATCTGACATTGAAGGTTGAACGAGGCGTTCTTCAGCGCGAAGCCGTTGGTTTCTTCGGGGCGCAACACCAACTCCGTTTGACCCTGAGCGTTGGTCCAGATGGTCGCTCCCACGCCGACACCCTGGCAGCCCGCCGCGCCGCCGACACCGGGGAAGGTGGCAAAGCCGGTCGCGCTGATTTCGTAGCCGCTGCTTATGGGCGTCAGCGCGCCGCTGAGCGCCAGGCCAAAGCCGCCCGCCTTGATGGTGGGTAACGTGAATTTGCCGCCGCCGATGCTCACACTGCCCGGATTGCCCGGCCGGATCACGACGTTGTACACAGCCGCCGACGCGCCGCCAAAACCGCTCGGGGTGGTGAAGCCCGCCGCGCCCGCCATGAACGAACCATCGGGATTGATCGAGACATTGCTGACGTTCAAGCCCATGCCCGCGATGGTCAACGTGAAGGCATCGACCTGACCGCTCATGTTGCCCGCATCGTCCATGTTCACGCGCCCGCTGGCCGAAGCATTGGAGCCGGGGATCTTGATCGCCACGGTGCCCGACAGATTCAGTCGATACGACAGACCGCCGTTGGTCAGTTGCAGTCCGGCTTGTGCATTGCTAACGCTGAAGCCCGACGCCCCGCCGATCTTGAAATCGGGAATGGGGAAGGTCAACGAACCGCCGCCGATGCTGAGTCCGTTGGCATTGATGACGACGTTGTTGACGCCGCCCGATGCGCCGCCTAACTTCGCGGGCAGTTGCAACGTGCCGCTCACCACCGATAGGCCACTGTTGTTCATCGTCACGTTGCTCAGGTTCAACGTCGCGCCGCCGAAGGTCAAGGCCATGGCCGAGACCGTAGCCGTGAATTGCCCGTTCGAGTTGATGCTCCCGCCGATGCCGATGTTCTGGCTGTTGCTGGGCAAGCGCAGTTGCAGCGTGCCGCTGATGCCGAAGGTATAGCCACTGGGAATTGAGCCGAGTGTCGCCGTCGGCGCAGCAATCTTGACCTTGCTCCCGTCGCCGATGTTGATGTCGGCCAGCGTCAGTTGACCGCCGCCCAGATGCAAGCCCGTCCCGTCGATGCTGACACCGTTGATCGTCACGACCGCACTACCTAAACTCGCGGGCATCTTCAACGAGGCCGCGCCGACGGTGAGGCCGCTGTTCACCACGCCTACATTCGTCATCGTCAGCGTGCCACCGGCTACCGTCAACTTGATCAGATCGACCGTGCCGCTGATCTGGCCGTCATCGCGAATCGAGAAGGCCAGCGTCGAGGTGACCACATTCCCCGGCAAATTAAGGCTCAGTTTGCCGCCGAAAGCGAAACTGTATTTGTTGTTGACTTGCGTCAACTGCGCGTTGGCATTGATGATCTTGACTTTGCTGCCATCGCCCCACTTGATGTCCGGCAGTGAAATTCCGGCGCTGCCTAAACTCAAACTGCCCGGCTGACCCGGATAGACCACCACATTGCTCACGCTGGCCGAGCCGCCGCCGAAGCCGCCCGGCAGTGCCAGCGTCGCCGACGCGATGGCGACTGAGCCATCCGCATTGATGCTGATATTGTTGACGCTCAAGTTCAGCCCGGCCACCGTCAGTGTGAAGGCGTTGACGCGCCCGCTGATGTTGCCCGCATTGTCCATCTGCACCAGACCTTGCGCGGATGCGCTCGTGCCGGGCAGCGTAATGGCAATCGTGCCGCTGAGGGCCATCTGATACGACATCGCGCCATTGGTGTTGACCAGGTTCAGGCTCGCCAGCGCATTGCTCACGCCAAAGCCCGACGTGCCACCAATCTTGAAATTGGGAATCGGGAAGCTGGCCGCGCCGCTGCCGATGCTCAAGCCGTTCGCGTCGATGCGAATATCGGCGACCTGACCGGAGACGCCGCCCAACTTCGCGGGCAGTTGCAGCGTGCCGCTCACGACCGATAGGCCGGTGTTGTCCATCGAGATGCGGTTGAGCTGCAAAGTGGCTTTCGCCAGCGTCAGGCTGATCGACGAGATCGTAGCGGTGAATTGCCCGCTTGTATTCACGGTTCCGTTGATCACGATGTCCTGACTGTTGTCCGGCAAGCGCAATTGCAGGGTCCCGTTGATGCCAAACGTATACCCCTCGATCGTGTTGCTCAACGTCGCCGTAGGATTGGCGATCTTGACCTTGCTGCCGTCGCCGATGTTGATGTCGGCCACGGAGAAAGTGCCCGCACTGACGCTGAGGCCGTTCGCGTCGATGGTCACATCGTTGACGGTGGCCAGCCCGCCGCCCAGACTGGATGGCAGTTTCAACTGCGCCGTCTCGACGCTGAGGCCGCTGTTGGTCACGGCGATGTTCGTCATCGTCAACGTGCCACCCGCCAGCGACAGATTGAGCACATTCACCGTGCCCGTCAGTTGGCCGCCGTTCGTAACGGTGAAGCCCAGCGTCGAACTGAGGTTGTTGTTCGGCAGGGTCAGGCTCAACGTACCCTGCGCGCTGAATTGGTACTGATAATTCAGTACGGTCAATTGCGCGCTGGGCTGGGTGATCTTGACCTTGCTGCCGTCACCCCACTTGATGTCGGGCAAAGCCAATGTGCCTTCGGCCAGTGTCAAACCCGATTGATCGATCGTCAACCCACCGATCGTTGCTACCGTACCGCCCAGGCTCGCCGGGAGTTGCAGCACCGCCGAATCGACGCTCAAGCCCGCGTTGCTCACCACCACGTCCGTCATCACCAGCGTCGAACCCGCCATTGTCAGGTGCAGCGAACTCAACGTGCCCGTCATCTGCCCATTCTGCATGGCGAAGCCTAACGTCGTGGTCAGTGCGTTACTCGGCAAATTGAGATTCAAAGTACCAGTCACGGCAAATTGATATTGTCCTTGCCCGATGCTCAACTGCGCCAGCGATTGCGTGATCGAAATCTTCTGCCCGTCGCCAATCTTGATCACGGGCAAACTGAATGTGCCATTGCCCAAAGTCAACCCGTCTGCGCCGATGGTCACATCGCTCAGCACTGTCACCGCGCTGCCCAGACTCGCGGGCAATTGCAGCACTGCCGCATCGACACTCAAACCCGTGTTGCTCACCACCACATCCGTCATCACCAGCGTCGAACCGGCCATCGTCAGATGCAGTGAACTCAACGTGCCCGTCATCTGGCCGTTCTGCATCGCAAAGCCCAACGTCGTCGTCAGCACATTGCTCGGCAAATTGAGGTTCAGCGTTCCGCTCACTGCAAATTGATACTGCCCTTGCCCGATGCTCAACTGCGCCAGCGATTGCGTGATCGAAATCCTCTGCCCGTCGCCGATCTTGATCACGGGCAGACTGAACGTGCCATTGCCTAAAGTCAACCCGTCTGCGCCGATGTTCACATCGCTCAGCATTGTCACCGCGCTGCCCAGACTCGACGGCAGGGCCAACGTCGCCGTCATCACCGACAGCCCGCTGTTGCTTACCGCGATGTCCGTCATGGTCAACATCGCGCCCGCCACCGTCAGGTTCAAGTTGCTCAGCGTGCCCGTCATCTGACCGCCCTGCGTGAGCGTGAACCCCAGCGTCGTCGTGAGGTTGTTGCCCGGCAAGGTCAGGCTCAACGTGCCGTTGGCGCTGAACTGATACGTGTCCGTCATCACCGATAGATGCGCACTCGGTTGAATAAGCTTGACCTTGCTGCCATCGCCCCACTTGATGTCCGGCAACGTGATACTGCCGTCTTCAAGTATCAAGCCGCTTGATGTGATCGTCAGGTTGTGGATCGTGCTGCTGGCCCCGCCCAGGGACACCGGCAGCGTAATCACCGCCGATGGGATGGCGATGCCGGTATTGGACAGCGTCATGCTGGGTGCCACCGTCACGGTCACGCCGCCCACTGCAAAGTCAAACGCGCCCAGCGTGCCGCTGTAGATCAGACCACTGCTCGCGCCGCTGACGTACAGATCAACGCCGGTCGTAATGGTGATGTCCTTGACGGCCACGTTCAGATTCGCGTTGACGCTGAATTGATCGATCGGGATGTTGATGTCCGAGACCACGACATTCGTCAACACAAAACCGGCCGCGCTCGTGATCAGATCATCCGGTGTCCCGATCGGCACGGCGACGCCCGTCGTGATCGGCGCGCTGAATGTGCCCGTGACGACATTCAAGGTCGAGCCGTTCGCAATCACCGTCACCTTGCCGGTTGCGGTCAGTGTCGTAGTGTCATAGATCACGCTGTCCGCCGGATCGGTCAGGAAGAGGTAGTGGCCCAATCGGATGTTGCCGGTTGCCCGCGTTTGTCCGTTGCCTAAATCGGTGAAGGTGTCGGCCATCACGCTGATCACGCCGATGGTGCGCGTTTGCGGGCCGGTGGAGAAGAAGGCCGCGCTGATGATGTGATTCGCGGTTACATTGCTAAACGTGTACGACCCGATCGCGCCTTGTGAAATCCCATCGACCGCCACATCGTCGGTGGCATAGCCTGCATCCGGGGCGATGGTGAAGGTGATGGAACTGCCTGTGGTGACGGCTTGCGGCGTGCCCGGCGTGATGCTGCCGCCCGGTCCCGCATTCGGCGTGATGGTGAAGAGATTGTTCGCAAACGACGCGCTGATGGTGTGATGGGCCGCGATATTGCTAAACGTGTACGTCCCGACCGCACCTTGCGACACCCCATCGACCACCACATCTGCAATGGAATAGCCGGAATCCGGCGTGATCGTGAACATGAGGCTCGCGCCGTAATTTACGGTCTGCGGCGTGCCCGGAGTGATCGAACCGTTCGCGCCCGCCGTCGGCGTGATGGTGTAGGTGTTGATGGCGAACGACGCACTGATGATGTGATTGGCCGTCACGGTGCTAAACGTGTACGACTCGCTCGCGCCTTGTAATACGCCATCGACGCCCGCCTCAGCCACGTGATAACCCGTATCCGGCGCGATGGTGAAGGTGATGGCCCCGCCGTGATTCACGGCCTGCGGTGCGCCCGGTAGGATCGCGCCGTTGGCACCCGCCGTCGGCGTGATGATGTGCGTGTTGATGGCGAACGACGCACTGATCGTATGATCGGCCATCACGTCGCTGAACGTGTACGACTCGATCGGACCTTGCGAAAGCCCGTCGACGCCAACATCGACGAGGTGGTAATTCACATCCGGCGCAATCGTAAACGTGATGGCACTACCGTAATCCACGGTCTGCGGCGTGCCCGGCGAAATCGAGCCGTTTGCGTCCGCCGTCGGCGTGAGGGTGTAGGTGTTGATGGCAAACGTAGCACTGATCGTATGATCGGCCGTCACATTGTTGAACGTGTACGAACCGATCGGGCCTTGCGGTGATCCGTCAACGCCCACATCGACAATGTGATAGCCCACATCCGGCGTGATCGTGAAGGTGATCGCGTCGCCGTGATTCACGGCCTGCGGCGTGCCCGGCGAAATCGAGCCATGCGCGCCTGCCGTCGGCGTGATGATGTGTGTGTCGATCGCGAATGAAGCATTGAGGGTGTGATCGGCTGTCACGTCGCTGAACGTGTACGACTCGATCGCACCTTGCGGCACGCCATCCACCACGACCTCGACGAGATGATAGTTGGCGTCAGCCGTGATAGTGAACGTGATCGCCTCGCCGTAGTTCACCGTCTGCGGCGTGCCCGGCGTGATGGCGCCATGCGCGCCCGCGGTCGGCGTGATGGTGTAGGTGTTGATGGCGAAGGCCGCGCTAATGGCGTGATTGGCCGCGATGTCGTTGAAGGTGTACGAATCGATCGGGCCATGTGATACCCCATCGACCCCGACATCGATCACGTGATAGCCTATGTCCGGCGTGATCGTAAACATGAGATCATCGCCATAATTCATCGTCTGCGGCGTATCTGGCGAAATCGAACCATGCACGCCCGCCGCCGGCGTGATCGTATAGGTGTTGATGGCAAACGTAGCACTGATCGTATGATCGGCCGTCACATTGCTGAAGGTGTACAACCCGATCGGACCGTGCGAAGTCCCATCGACCCCAACATCGATCACGTGATAGCCTACATCGGGCATGAGGGTGAACGTGATAGCGCCGCCCTGATTGACAAACTGCGGCGCAGCCGGCGAAATCGAGCCATGCGCGCCCGCCGTCGGCGCGATGAGATACGTATTGGCAAGCGCAAACGTAACCGGGTTAATGTCTTTGGCAGTGGCCGTCACCAAATATGAACCGGCCACATTGTTGGCCGTGACAGCCAGCGCCGTCTGACCGTTCGCATCGGTCGTGACCGTCACCGTCGTCGGCGGCACGATGCTCGCGCCGCTGGCCGGCGCCGTGTAGGTGATGGTCATGCCCGGCCAACCCACGCCGCCCGCTTCGCCAAACGTGATGCCCAACGGCTGAGCAAAGGCTGTGTTGATGGCGGCTGATTGGTTATCGCCCGACCTGGTCAGTGCGTAGCCGCGCCACTCCACCGCCCCGATGTCACACGCCGCGCCCTGCGGCCGCGCCACGCCGCGTTGATCCGCTTCCAGACAAGTACCGTTGTTGCCCGCATCAACGATCGGGCTGCCGGGCAGCGGCACAAAAGTCTGCGTCGATCCGCCATAATTGCCCAATGGCCGCAGCAACGGATCGACGCCGACGAGGCTGCCGCCCGAACCGTTGACTAACCTGCAAGCATAGTAACCGGTCGTCTCGATCAGGTTGTGATCGGTGAAGTTGCTAATGTCGATCTCATAGTCATGCGCGCAATCGCCGCCGGCTGGGCTGTTCGCGATGATCGTATTGGACATTAAGACCGCGCCCCAGTTTCTAAGCCCGCCGCCCAGCGCAGCCGAGTTGGCCGACAAAGTGCTGTTCTCTATTGTCAGCTGGCTACCCATGTCATTGTAAATGCCGCCGCCATTCGAAGTGGCCGTATTGGCGCTGAAGGTGCTGTTATCCACTGTCAGGCTGACCATGTTGTAAATGCCGCCGCCATTCGAGGTGGCTGAGTTGCCGGACAACGTGCTGTTCTCCAGCCATAATATATCTGCGTTATAGACGCCGCCGCCGTTGCTGGCTGAATTGCCAGACAATGTGCTATCCAGCACCGTGATGTCGCCGGCCGAGACATACACGCCGCCGCCATTACCATTGACCTGATTGCCGCTGATGACGCTGCTATTTTCGATGTTCGCTGTGCCCGCTGAATGATATAAGCCGCCGCCCTGTGCCAGACCAGTGCCGCCTGTTCCACCAGTCGCACCGCCGCTTCCTGGCCCGCCAACACCACCAGGTCCCCCTCCGTTACACTGCCCTGAGAAGGGCCAGGCATTCCAATATCCGCCGGGGCCGCCGCTGCCGCCCACACCGCCAGATCCACCCGCGGCTCCAGCCGTACCAGTCTGGCCTGCGCCGCCCTGAATGTCAGTGTTATTGCTCAACTGCGTCGAGCTGAGGTCCAGCGTGTTGGCGCTGTAGATCGCGCCACCCTGCCCATTGCCGCCTGCACCACCCGCGCCGCCTGCACCACCTGCACCACCTGCGCCACCCTGTCCGCCGTTGCCGCCTTCACCACATTCCGTACCACTGCCGCCCTGGCCGCCCGTGCCGCCCGTGCCCCCTTGTCCACCCTGTCCGCCGGTACCGCCGCTATTGCCGTTACCGCCGCTCACTCGATTCGCGGTGAGGACGCTGTTCAGCGCTACGAGTTCCCCTAAATTGTAGACACCACCGCCCAGAGCCTGACCGCCTGCCCCGCTGTTTCCACCTGCGCCGCCCACCGCCCCCATGCCGCCAGTGCTGCCAGCCGCTCCCGCGCCACCTGCACCGCCATTGCCGCCGATGACCGTGTTGCTGATCACGGTTACGCCCTGTAGATTCAGCGTACCGCCGAAGACGGCGATACCACCTCCGCGCGCCGCCGACCCGGCGCTGCCCGCGCTGCCACTGCCGACACCCGCATTGCCATTGGTGCCGGTGACGGCATTGCCCTTGATCGTCGTTGTATAGATGTTGACCACGCCGCTGGCCGCGATGTATAGACCACCGCCGGCGATGGTCGCCGTGTTCGACAGGATGGTGCAGTCGCGGATAGTAGCCGCGCCGCCGGCCGAGACATACACCCCGCCGCCGCTATCGGTCGTTTTGCCGTGGCGAATCGTCAAATTCTGGAAAGTGACATTGACGCCGGTATTGACGGTAAACACCCGTACCGCATTATTGCCGCTAACGATGACGGCGTAACCTGCGCCATTGAGGGTGACATTTTTGTTGATGATCACCGTACTCGCTAGCGTAATGGTGTAACTGCTGCCAAAGTTGATGGTATCACCCAGGGAAGCATAAGCCAGCGCGTCGCGCAGACGGCACCCTGCGCCAGGGCAGTTGGCGGGATTCGCCGTGCCGTCATCGGCGGCGGATTGAACCGTGATCGTCGCCGTTGCTCGATCGGGTAGCCGAGGCTCATCCTCCGACCCGAGGGGCATGGCCCAAGTTGTTGTGGCGAGTGCGGCTATGAATAACGCCGTGGTGATCGATATGATGAAGACGCGATACTGCCAGGTTGAATGAAGGCGGGTGTTCATGTTGTCTCCTGAGACGTTGGCCGGTGGTTTATCGGGCGGTCACTGCGCGGCTGAACAATGGAGCAGCAACGTCAAGGAGGGGGGCGAGAGCTGGCGGGCTGGATCAGCGCCGTTCCGGGCGGAGCGGCCGGGAGGGCAGGCAAAAACAATCGCACGGGCAGAGCGACGAAAAACAGACAATGACGCACGATAAGTTCCTGTCGACAAAAAGCCGGATAAATATGATGATGCGCGCTCCTCCCGATTGGCCCGGCATCATCGAAGAAGATTAAGGGGGCATGACGTGTCTCCTCCCGATAGATGACTGATGGCCAGAATGACAGGAGATAATCAGGGCCGTGCCGGTCGCAGAAATTAAGTGGAAGAGTGACAGGCCACAGCCGTAGCGAAGAGGCGCTTCTGCCGGCTGGCGTGAAGCGCCGGGCCACAGGTATTCATCGGTGCGCGCGTCGGCTGCTGTGTGTAAGAGTAGCATCATCTCGGCCTGTTAAACGAATCGTGCCTCATAGCCAGTATAACGAGTATTGAACTGTAGGGCAATTGGACTTTGATACCAACGAATCCCTTGAAGTTACGATAAGACCCGGTGTCCAGTCTCGATCTTGCTTGATCACAAACTTCGAGTGTTCGACACGCGCACCGCACAATACCGCCCGTGGTGCAGTGCAGGTGTGTGATCGAGCGCGCTGTGCGCCTGATAGATTAGTATCCGTCATAATGGCTTACTCATTGTGAGGACCCCTTTATCTTTGAAGAGTGCGCGGTCTGAAGGCCCGGAATCGCTCCGTTGTTCGTTGTAGAACGCAATTGATCCGAAGAATTCGCCAGTGAAAACCGTGTGCTGCAGGACAAGGCCGAGGCACTGTTACGTGCGCCGGGCGTGAGGCCGCTGGATGCGTTGCGCGATACCGCTCTCATCGCTTTGAAAGCTGTGGACCTTCGCCAACGTCCGGGCGGCGAGTCGGCTTTGCACGTACGCAAGGGCATAGGCACAGGTGTGTCAAACAGGCCGTCCACCAGGCGGAGCAATAGCGTTTCGTAGGTCAAAGGCTCAGTGTCGATGTCGTGATCCAAATCCAGAGCCTTGTGGTTGTGCATTGATACCGCCACTGCGCACACAGTGTCTGGCGCGCCATTCTCTCGACTAATTCAGGCCCATCACATCGATGGACCTAAATGTTTACAGTCGCAGTTTGTCCGCAGGACTGGCTTCGGCGTTATCGAGCGCGATGTTAGCCTCGACGAATCCGGCGTAGCGGAGCATCACCGTGGTGCTTATGACTATTCGTGATCAACCACCGCCCTAGCGTCAAATTGTTCCACGGCCGTCTGGCGATTGGCTTCAGTGCTGCGGGTATAGCGCATGGTGGTGTTGAGGTTCTGATGGCCGAGCAGGTCCGCCACCGTCACCAGATCAACCTGCTGTTCGCGCA
>JAUQXD010000935.1 GCA_030834835.1 Thermoflexales bacterium
GTGTCGTACATGTACCATTCCCAGTTGTCCTCTTCCATATTGCCCAGCGGCGCAGCCACACCGCCCTGCGCGGTGCCGGTATGACTGCGCGTGGGATAGAGTTTGCTGAGTACGGCGGTGTTCTTAACCGTCTTCGAGCAGTGTAGCGCGGCCATCAGGCCCGCGCCGCCCGCGCCGACGACGAGTGCGTCACATTGATGGTGAGTGGTCATAGTCCTCTGTGTCCCCGTTATTTCAGCATCGCGGCCGCGTTCTGCTGCACGTAGAACAGCACCGCCGCGCCTGCACCAAACCACACCAGCCCGAACAGCCCGATCGCGCCAAACACGAGGCGGCGCGTGCCGCTGCGCTTGATGTAGTCCATCAACACGATGCGCAACCCGTTGAGGCCGTGAAACCAGGCCAGCACCAGGATCGCCAGATCGATGATGATCCAGAACGGGGTGGCGGCAAACCGATCGGCCACAAACTGCCCGGTGATCTGCTCGATGTCGTTGGTGAAGTGCATAATCGTCAGGTGGAAGAAGACCAGCACCACCATGATCAGGCCCGACAGGCGCATGAACTGCCACATGAAGCGCTCGAAGCCGTTCTTCACAGGGGCGGGGCGGCTGCTGGATTGCGAGACCAGCATCGGACCAGACGCCAGACCTGAGCCGCGCCACGCGATGTAGAGGACGGGCAGGCCCACCGGCAAGGCAATCGCCAGGGCGTACACAAGCGCGCCCGTGCTCTTGACCTCGAAGATCTCGGCCAGGCTGCGGCCAAACAGCGGGCGCAGCATCACCACCGCCACGGCCAGTGAGATTAGCGCGAAGATCGCCACACCGATCTTGAACACCGTACGATGATGCTTCGTCGTCTGCGGGTACGCGTCAAACATCCAGACGCGCAGGCCGTTCAGCGCGTGATAGACCACGGCCAGCACCAGCGCCATTTCAAAGGGCCGGAACCACAATTGTTTGTAGGCTTCGGTCGCTTCGTTGTAGGCGGCGGGGCCGCCGAAGAGTTGCAGGGCTTCAAAGATGTGCAGCGTGAGGAAATAGACTACGGCAATGCCACTGATCCGATGCAATAGCCATGTAAGCATGCCGGTGCCGCCCAGATAGATCGAACCACCCTTGATGGTTGATCGGGGCTGGCTTGCCACTGTAGACATAGCGCCTCCCTGTTGCGATTTTTAACAGCCGTGGTACACGACTGGTATATCCGCGCTGCCTGGGCAAAAACACGCTCGATTGGATCGGCGAGGAGGCCGGGGAAATCAAGCGTGGGCGATTGTGCCGAACGGCATTATACTCCATTCGATACGTTGTGCAAATAAATCTAACCGACAGCGCTTTAACGGGGACACAAATTTGTGGACAAAGGCAACGCCCGATCGGTTAGCTCAGCCGATCGGGCGCACATGAATTGACAGTTTCTTTTGAGCGCAGCCGAACACGATCTGTCAGCGTCAGCGCTTATTCAGAACGATCGAGCATGGCGAGTAATCGTTGGCGATAAGTTTGATCGCGGTCAATCAACTCCGGCGAAACCTGGGCGCCTTCTTCGAGAAAATGACGCAGGCCCCGGCCCAGCTGCCGTCCGGCGGCGGTGTGCTTATCGCGCGCATAATCTGGAATGACGGGCCGCTGGCCGTCCGTCTCAACCGCGTATTTGACCCAATTCAACAGCTCATCACTGGAGCGGTCTTTGACGCAGCCACATAGATAACGCACGGCATGCAAGGCAAACAGGAAGCGATCACCTTGCGACCGCGGGAAATCGAGATGCATTTGATAGAGGGTCCGCACTAAAATTGGGGCCTCCAACTGCCCGAAGCCAATATCCTCCACGCTGATGACTTGCAAGCGCAGCCAGAGTTTGGCTTCGAGTTCTTCGCTGGTCGTCAACCTTTCGTAGGCGAGGAACGCGGCGTTTTCGGTGTGCCCGCGCCGAATCTCTTTTTGCAGCGCGGAAATGACTTCATCTGCCGGAAGATCATGGCGAGTTCGCCGGTCAGACCAGATATGCTCCGTCATCGTATGCCTCTTCCTACTGCGTGCGGTATTAGATTGTTGTCCCGAACGAATTTACACGGGCGTGGGAGCCCGCTCTGCTCAAGACAGTGATCTGCTGAGTCTTCAAATCAGACCGTAACGAAACCCTCGGTCCAAAGATCTTCGTCCAACTTGTATCGATCTATATGAAAACCATTGGTGGTTTCTCTGAAGCCCGGCTGCATTGACAGTCGTGCGACCGCTGCCCGGGCACTCTCCTCGGTAGAGTAGACGCCAATGAACTTGACGTCTTCATTGTCCTCTTGGATCTCGTGTACATGTTGAATCACAAAGACATAGGGCTCAACCATCGATAGTCTCCACTTCCAGCGTGTGCCCCAGCAGCGTTTCGCCGTCAAACAGGAACTGTCCGCGAAAGAATCGATTACTCAACATGTGCGAAAACCAGAACCGATCATCCGCCCACATCTCGTCAAACGGCACGGCGTCGAGCTGTGTCCAGATCGGCACAGCTTCGTCGGTCTCTTGCGGCTCGCCCTCACACCCCTCCGCGCTGAACACGTATACGAACAAGGCATAGCCATCGACAAACTGAAAAGCCAGTTCGCCGCGCGGCTGTACGTGAGTGGGTGTGATAAGCAGTTCCTCTTGCACTTCGCGGATGGCGCACTCTAGCGGCGTTTCGCCCGGATCGAGGCGGCCGCCCGGCCCGTTGATCTTGCCCGCGCCCAGGCCGCGCTTCTTGCGAATCAACAGCACGTGGCCGTCGCGGCGCACGAATAGCAGCGTCGCGCGCTCCTGCGGCGTCCACTGCGTCCAATCGAGGTCTTCAAAACGAATAGGCGTAAGCAATGGGGGATCGTGAGAGGGAGACAAATCTTCGCAGCCCGCTCAGGCCTTAGCCGGGCTGCGCTTTTTGCCTTTTTGAATCCTGGTCAATTGCATAACGAGGCGCAGCGCTTCGTTGACTTCTTTTTCACTCGGAAACGCTTTAGCCACATCCGGTTCCAACAAAACCAGATTGGTCCCCGCGCGGTCGCGCGCGGCGTACTTGCCACGCACGCCACCCTTGAGCAATTCGCTTAAATCATATTCCGGGCGAAGATCATCAGTCATTTCCGATTTAGTTTTCTTGTTCATAGGCTTTTCGCTCGGCGCGTGTTAGTTCACGTGCGCTAATGATTCGAACTTTGTTTCCACGCTCGGTATGAGCAAC
>JAUQXD010000936.1 GCA_030834835.1 Thermoflexales bacterium
GGTAACGTTGTCGAAAGATGATCAGCAGGGCCGTGGCCGTCGTGAGACCACTGAGCAGCCCTCCGACTGTGTCCCGAGTAATTCGGATAATCTCGCCGGCTTCATTCAGGAACACGGTCCGGGTGACCGTCTCGCCCGCCCCCGAGATGAGGCCCAGGATGACGGCGATGGGCATGAGCCAGAGTATGCGGAAGAAGGTTGTCAGCCGGTCCAGTTTCTCCGGATAGTCGATCTCCAGACGAGCGGGATATTCAGCAGGGTTATTCATCATGTACCTTCCTTAAAGATATAGTTAGCTAAGCCCGTTGCCGCCGAATCTGGGGAGAAAGTCCAACTCTCCACCAGAACGGGCGCAGCGGAATAGCAGCTGTGCAGCGCTGTCTCGGATTTAGTTGTTCTGTGCCGCGATGGTGATGACCACTTTCCCACGCGCGTGTTCTTTTTCCAGGTACCGAAACGCGGCGGGCGTCTCACTCAGCGGGTATGTCTTATCAATCACCGGTGTGACCTTGCCGGCTTCGATGAGGTCCTTCAGCGTCGTCAGGGTCTGGCTGTTGGGCACGGCCAGATACATGCTCCCGTGCTGGCGCATAACCAGCGACAACGCGAACGCTTTGAATACATAGCCCATACCCGCGTGTCCGCTGTTAGGGATGATCTTGCCCTGCGGGGTGAGAGTGCGCCGCAGATCGGAGAACGAACGGCTGGCGACATTGTCGAGGATGAGATCGTAGCGCCGTCCGTTTTGCGTGAAGTCCTCGCGGGTGTAATCGACTATATGGTCGGCGCCGATTGACCGTACCAAATCCACATTGCGCGGGCTGCACACGCCGGTCACTTCCGCACCGAACGCTTTGGCAATCTGCACGGCAAACGTCCCCACTCCGCCGGACGCGCCGTTGATCAGCACCTTTTGCCCCGGCTGTATCTTGCCCGCATCGCGCAATCCCAGGAGGGCGGTAACGGCGGCCGTCGGAACGGCCGCGGCCTGTTCAAAGGTGAGGTTGGCGGGTTTAAGGGCCAGCTTGTTTTCGGCCACGCTCACATAATCGGCCAGTGTGCCAGTGCTCGCGCCAAACACTTCATCACCCGGCTTGAAGCGTGTCACCTGGCTGCCGACGGCCTCGACGCGCCCGGCCACGTCACAACCGAGAATGTAATTCTTCGGTTTGGGAAGCCCCCCCATCAACCGAGTCGGCCACGGATCACCTTTCATGAAGTAAACGTCTCCGGCATTGAGTGAGGCGGCGTGAACGCGCACCCGCACTTCGTTCTCTTTCATCGCTGGCTCAGCGACCTCGGCCAGGTTGAGGACATCGGGTGAACCATAGTCATTTTGTACAACGGCCTTCATGGTGTTTGCTCCTTCTGTGAATGAATAGCGACCTGATTGACCGCGAGTAGGGGCATCCCTAGATCGCGCACTTTCTTGAGCAAGCCGTACAGCGCGGCCTGATCGATCACCGGGCCGGTTAAGAGCGTATCGCCATCGTCTTCCAGCGTGATGGTTAGCCCCTCAAACCAATCGGTCCATTGAGGACCCAGCTGGCCCTCGATCCTGATCTGATAGATCATGGCCTGGTTGAGATGAGTTGTTGAATCAGGTGTGTTCGACATTACCGTGTGCCTCTTGCTCAATGCACAGGTAATATAGCGGAAAGCGAGTATGGCCGGGTAGCTACTAAAGTATGGTCGAAGGTATTGTTTTCGAGGAAGCAGATTGACTACAACAAGCCTAGCTCGCGTGCGCGAACTACGGCCTCGGTGCGCCGTTGGACTTGCAGTTTGTCAAAGAGGGTGCGGGTATATCCCTTGACCGTGCTCACAGCCAGGAACAGTCGATCGGCGATCGCCTGGTTTGATAGCCCTTCGGCGATGAGGCGCAGCACTTCCAATTCGCGTGGACTCAACGGGTCAAGCATTTCTGATTTCTGATTTTTGATTTCTGATTGTGGCAGCGCTATTGGCTGTGCGAAAGCTGCCAGAAGTTTATCGACATACCCGATTAGCGGCTGACCTTCACGGCGCTGTTGTTTTTCAATCAGCACTCTAAAATCAGCAATCAACAATCGCATCACTTTGCCTTCGTCCACGAAGCTGCGAACGTAGCCTTCCGGCCCGGCGGGGGTCAGGGCGCGATCGAGCACGGCGAGCGCCGCCGGGGTATTGCCCTGCGCCTGATGAGCAAGTGCCTGCACGATCGAAATCTCGATCACGCTGCCCATTCTATCCTGCGCTTCAGCCGCTTGTCGCAGGCGTTCCAGCAGTTCGCTAGCTGGCTGGTTCGAACTTTCCGCCACGAGGATCCGCGCCAGTGTGATGTACTCGAACTCGTGCAGATAGCTGATCTCGTCACCAGTCGACAGGCCGCGTTCACGCACCCAGGCTTGAGCCTGGCCCAGTCGGCCTTGCCTTAGATACACCTGGGCTTTCAGCGTTTCGATCGGGCGCAGATCAGGCACCGGGTTCTTCACATACACCCGCTTCGCTTCATCCAATAGATCAAGCGCGGCGTCGAAATCTCCCTCAGCCTGTTTCAAGCGAGCCTGTGCCAGACGCCAGCGATAGGGCCAATCGACCAACGTCGTGTGCTGGCCCAGTTCCTCGGCTTCACGCCAATGTTGCGTAAATGCTTCAGCATTCCCCGTCTCATGATACAGCAGCGCCAGCCCCAGGTGATGATGCGCCGTGATCGCTTGCGCTTCCGGGCCGGCCTCATCCGCTAACTGCAACGATTGCTGATACGTGCGGATGGCTTCACGCAGACGGCCTTGCGCAACGAGAATATCGGCCACGGCAAAAGCGCTGGCCACCACAAACACGCTGTTGCCCAACTGCTGCATGCTGTTCATCCAATCGTCCATCATCTGGAGGGCTGCTGCTAAATTGCCGTTCGCCCAGTGCGTGAAATTCAACATGACGGTGGCTTGCGCCCGCCGATAGACATCATCGGCAGAGATGAGCTGGAGCGCCAGTTCGGCATAGCTCACGGTGGCTGAGAGATCGCCTTGAACTTGAGCATTGTAGGCACGGGCCATAGCGATCATCGCCGGCAGTGCTCCCAGCAGCGCTTCCTCCACCACGACCATTCCCTCTGACGAACCCGCCAGCCAGCGTTCGGCATCTCGCAGGCGTCGTTCGCTAGCCTCTGGTTCGCCGGCATCCATGAAGGCTATGCCTATCTGGGTGCAGAGTACCGGGCGGGTGCGGATCACTTCTTCGGGCAGCTGCTTGATCCAGCCCAGCCACGCGCCTGTCTGGAAAGTATCATCCATGCTCTGCCACGCCCGCTCGGCCACACCTGCCGCTTGTGCGAAATCTTTGGCAGCGATCGCATGGTGAAATGCTTCGGCCATGTAACCGTTGGCTTCATACCATTGGCTGGCGCGGAGATGATACTCCGCGATGTTCGATTCACTCTGTTGCAACCGTTGTCGCAGCAAATCGGCGAAGAGCCGGTGATAGCGATACCACTGCCGTTCGTTATCCAGCGGGACGATGAACAGGTTGGCACGCTCGAGATATTCTAGTGTTTCCTGTCCAGAGCCAGCGGAAGTGAGTAACACGGCTTCACACAGCGGGCCGCATAAGCGATCGAGGATCGATGTCCGTAGCAAGAAAGTCTGAACGCTTTCGGACTGCTGGTGCAGCACTTCTTCAATCAGATAATCCAGCACAAAATGGTGACTGCCTGTAAAAGATTGGATAAAGCTGGCAGCGTCTTGATGGCCCTGCATGGAAATCGCGGCCAATTGCAGTCCCGCGATCCAGCCTTCGGTGCGATTCTCCAACGCAGTGATGTCTTCTGCCGAGAGGTTGAGGCCCATCACTCGATTGAGAAACTCGGCGGCTTCGGTGGGTGTAAACCGCAAGTCGGCGGCGCGCAGTTCGGTCAGTTGACCCCGAACGCGTAACCGGGCCAGTGGGAGCGGTGGATCTTCTCGGCTGGCGATGACTAGATGCATTTGAGGCGGCAGGTGCTCGACTAAGAAGGCGAGAGCCTGATCCACTGGTTGGGAATCGACCACGTGGTAATCGTCAAGCACCAGGATGAGGTTATCCGCGACGGTGGTGATCTCATTG
>JAUQXD010000937.1 GCA_030834835.1 Thermoflexales bacterium
AGTCGCGGATGGCCTGCGGATCGATGCGGCCCGCGCTGAATTCATCGTAGATGTCCTGCACGTCCACCTTCGCCACGCGCAGTCCCTCGCCCGCCCGATAGGCCAGCAGCGGATCGATCGGCGCCCACAACGCACGCGGCACAATCGCGATGTAGTCGTAAGCGTCGGCCGGTGAGCGCCACGTCGACGGGGTGTCCCACTCGATCGCGGCCGGTGTCATCAATGCGGCGGGCGTGCTCAGGAAATAGGCCGGCGCGGGTAGATTATCATCCCACACGTGCAGCGTATATGTGCCACTGATCGACTCCCCCTGCGTGCTGGTGATGATGACGGGGTGGCGCGGATCGCGCACATCGTAAGCGGCAATCGTGCCGGTGGTGAAGCCGCTCACGGCCAGATCGATATTGCCCGGCGTGACGCCTTCAATGTACTGCCGATCGTTTTGCGTCTTCGCCCGCGCCGGATAACTGACCTCGACCCAATCGGGCGAGACCCAGTACGTGGTGATGCCGGGCAGTTGCGAGACGGCGGCTTGCAGCGTCACCGTGTTGGTCACAGCGTCCAGCCAGGTCGCGGGCACGCTGGCCGTCACGGTATAGTCGGTGCTGCCCTCCCATTGAAATGTGCCCACCGTATGGTTGTTCACGCGCACGCTCACCGATTGATCGGGGTTGCGCGCCGCGTCGGCCTGGCCGCCGTGCAGCATCGCCCGTAACTCGATCGAGCCGGTGGTCGTGATCGGGTCGTCGAAGTTCAGCGTGTACGTCACGCTCTTGGTCAATACGTTCGACGGAGCAATCACGTCGAGTTGCGTATCGAACCAGTGATCGGCGTTGTCGGCCCGCTGGTACAGGCTGCGATAATCACGATCGTATTCGATGTGCAGTGTTTGCGTGATCGTCGTGACGAGCGGCTCGCTGCCGGTCGGCGCCACGCCCCGAGCGGCCATCCGCGCCCCGGCGGCCCCGGCGTACGTCAGGCGGTAGACATTGCGCGTCATGTAGCGGCCCACATACGGTTCCGCGTAAAAGATGATTTCGTCGCCGGCATCGAACTGGCCGTCGCCGTCCTCGTCGGTCACGCGCAGATCGATCGGCTCGTCCAGATACGTCAGCGCCAGCGCCGACAGGTTGACGCTCGTGATCGGCACGCCCGCGCTGATCAGATCGGTGTACGTCAAATGGTACAGACCGCGCGCCGTAGTGTAAATACGCACCCCTGGCAGCAGCCCCACCCCCTCTCCCGAAATCTGCCTTTCGATTTCGGGAGCACTAAAGTGTGCTGGCGCAAAGGGGGCCGGGGGGTGAGGCGGCTTGGCGGCGTGAGGCGTCATGACGGCCTGTGGCGTCACCGTCACCAGCACATCCGGCTGATAGCGCAGCTGTCGCGTCAGCGGGTTATATTGAAACGGAAAGACGCGCACGGGCAACAGGCGCTTCCCGCGCTGAATCTGCACCTTGCCGGTCTGCACGGGCGAGGCGGGATAGAAGGCGTTGACGCGATAGATGGCCGGATCAGGCTGTATGACGGTCGGCACGACCTGGGGCAGATCACTCACGCCCGACCAGCCGGCCGGACCGATCGGGGCGGGCGCCGCGCCGGGGGCTGCCGGAATATCGACGCGCGCCATCAACGACTGCGTGCCGGTCAGTGTGACGTCCAATCGCCAGTCGCCGTCGGGGGGCAGTTCGACCAGCGTGTTATACACCGGCAGCGCGGGCGCGCCAGGGACGCTGTGGGTATCGTAACCCGGCACGCTCAGCCCTGCCGCATCCAGTTGATAATGCGGCGTCTGGACGTGCACTACTAGCGCACCCGTGTCGGGTGCGCCCGCATCGGGCCTGCCCGCGTCAGGCATAGCGCTGGCCGCCGTCATCAATGGTATGTGGGCGGCATCGATGGGCGCGCCCAATCCGGGCGCAAGCACCGCGTTCATGATCAACACTCCGCTCAGTAACGCCTGCCAACGCTGATTCATTTCGGCCTTCCTGTTCATGACGCCCGTTACACCCGGCAGTTCTCGATTTGTCATTCCGAGACGACCATCATCGCACGCGTGATGCGTGACAGCAGAAACTTAGCGGAGCGGGCTCCCATTGCCCGCGTACCCGGCGGCGTGGGAGAACTGCACCCACACCCGGCCCAGTCACGTATGGAGTCTCGCGTAGTATAAAACACCCCGTGCGATAGCGCAATCACTACATTGAACAATGGCGCGTCCACCATTCAGCAACCTGCCAGACCCGAAGGGGTTCGGGTCTGGCAGGTCGTGCGTACGCTTCAGTTGTCGAAACTGTCGGAGGTTACTTTCGGCGGCGTGCCATCATCACAACACCCATCAGCACGACCGCCCAAGGCAGCGCCCACGGTGCTTCCGGAGTCGGGCTGCTGGCTTCCAGCGAGGTGAGTGTGACCGCCATCGGCACCGTCGTGGCCTGCACCGGGCCGTGCCGCGTAATCGCCCCATCCAGATCCACGTCTTCCAGCCAGTAATAATACGTCGCGCCGTGCTCGATATCAAAATCATCGTAGTGATAGGCAAAGCCCTCGGTACCGCCGGGCGCTTGCGACGGGATCAGAAACTCGTTCAACTTCGCTGTCGGCCCGTCCGACGACAAGCCGCACCACAGGTTGAAGCCCAGGTTGTGTAGTTCGCTGGTCGTTTCCCAGGCGATGGCGTTGTGGTCGCCAGTCTGCGTCGCCGTAAACGACGCCAGGTTGACGGCCGTCGGGCTGAACGTCAACTGATAGTCCTCGACTTCGCCGTTGACCAGCGTGCCATTCCAATCGGTTGAGGTCAACGGCGCATCATCGGCGCGCACCCGGAAGTAAACTGGCCGGTTGGCGGCATAACTGGCCGGGATCGATACGCTGACGGGTACCGCGACCGGGCTGCCACTCACACCGGAATTCGGGTAAAACGCCTCGAAGACACTGTCCTGGTCCCAATCGATCCACAGGCCCAGATAGACCCTCACCCCGCTCTGGCTGGCATTCAACGTCACGGTAATGACCGACGTTCCCCCCGCCACCCAGTCGGACGATTTGAGAGTCAGGCCGTCTTCATCCGCGCCGTCGCCCTTTGCATCGGTGGTGGGCTGGCCGTCCGCTTCAACATCGACGATTGAACCAAGCCAGACCGCCGGGCGGCCGCCGGTTGTGTCGGGCCGCCCATCGCCGCCGTCCGGGAAGACGATATGCGCCGCGCCCTGGCCAAACAGCGTCTGATAAGCGTTCGGCGCGTCGCCCAGGTCAAGCCGCGGCGTGTAGAAACCAAAGTCATAGCCGTTATCGATTGTGCCTTCCAGCGCTGTGGCGCTCTGACCCGCCGGATCATCCGAATCCAGGTCTTCGCCGGTCTGGTTCTGCGGCGCAGCGATCATACTGGTTGGCGGGGTAACGCTGATCGAGAAAGTCGGCTCGCCTGCGCCGGCGCCATCGAAGTGCTCATCAGTCAGCAGGTTGTCAAAGGCGTAGTGCCCGGCGGCGTCGGCGCGCGTAACCAGCGTGCTGGTGCCCGCCCCGCCCGGCCAGGTGACATTCAGCGTGACAGTCACTCCGGCGATGCCCGGCTCAGCCGCCTGCTGCACGCCGTCGTTGTTCCGATCAAGCCACACGAAGTTGCCCAGCGCGGCGGGACTCACATAGTAGCCGAAATCGGCCGTACTATTCACCGCTGCCGCTGGCGTCAACGTGATTGCATATGGATCAGATTGGCTGTTGTTGTCGGTGCCGATGGTTCCGGTGGACGCCCACCAGCCCGCCAGCACACCGTCGGCGTCGGTGACCACGATCAGGTAGTGGGCATTGCCGCCGCCGTCGTCGCTGGCCAGGCCATCGAAGTTGTAGGCTCCGCCGCCGCTGGTGGTGGCTTCGCCGATCAGCGTATCGTTGGCGTCCAATAGACCGTTGGCAGTGTGATCCTGATAAAGTTCGATCGTCACGCCATCCAGGCCGGGTTCGCCGCCGTCCACCAGCCCATTCGCGTTGAGGTCATTCCAGACGAGATTGCCGATCGTGCCGGCGGCCGCCCCGCGATAGCCAAAGTCTTGTGTCAGGTTGGTCGCGCCAGCGCCGAGCACCACCGTCGATTCATTGGCCGTCCCGCTATCGGGATCGGTGGTATTGGCGTAACCGGCCGGCGCGGCCACCCGCACTTGATAGGAAGCGGCAGGCAAGTCCCCGAAGAAGTACTGGCCGTTCTTGTTCGGGGTGGTGCTGGCCAGCCGGGTTGTTCCCGTGGCGTCGTACAGGCGGACGATCACACCTTCCAGCCCTTCATCGGCCTCGGGTGCGCCGCTATTGTTGGCGTCGAGGAAGATCGTGTCGCCGATCAGGCCGTCGCCGCTGGTATGGTTGGCCGGCGCGTAGCCAAAGTCCTGGAAGATATTGTCCGCACCGCTGAGAGTGACGGTACTGCGTCCATTGCAGACACCGCACGGCTGACCGCCGTCGACCGCATCAGGTGTGCCGGTCTGGACGAGATTGCCGAGCACATTGGAAGTGTCATTGACCCACACGGTGTAAGCGCCGTCTGGCAGGCCGTAGAAACCGTATTGACCGCTGCCGTCAGTAATGGTGGTCGCATTGATCGCCTGATTGCCATCGAGCAACGCGATGTGCACACCGGCACGACCCGGCTCGCCGGCCCCGCGGCCATCGCCGTTGCTGTCCAGGAAGAGCGTGTTGCCGATCGTGTGGCCGCCGCTCGTCGACTGATAGCCAAAATCGGCGTTGACGTAGACATCACCGGGCGCGAGCAATATCGGCGTGGTGGTCTGGTTGTCGTTGACGCCGGTGACGCCGTAGTGATCGGGATCGCCGGTCTGGGCATAGCCCATCGGGGCGGTGCCGCCGTTGACGCGCACCACGTAAGCGCCAGCCGCCAGGTCATCGAAGAGATAGTTACCGGCGGCATCGGTCGTCGTCGTCGCAGCGATCACATCATCGGCTGTGTCGAACACGCCGTCTGCGCCGGGGGTGAGCAACTGGACGCTCACGCCGCTCAGGCCTGCTTCATTAACAACATCCTGTCGCCCGTCGCCGTTGGCGTCAATCCACAATCGATCGCCAATTGCGCCGAGGCCGCTGTTGCCGCCGGTCTCACTCGTTGAAGCCCAGTTGTAGCCAAAGTCGGCGGTCCGGTATGCCTGGCCGGCGCTGAGGGCGGCGACGCTGCTATGAGCCGTGCCGACGCCATCCT
>JAUQXD010000938.1 GCA_030834835.1 Thermoflexales bacterium
TTCGATTCGACGTTACTGCTTGAAATACCAGGTTTCCGGGCGGGCGTTGCCGGGCGTGCGCAGCGGCCAGTCATTGCCCAGCGTGGGCGGCAGGTTCATCAGGTTGTTGTTCGCCACCACCACGCCCTGCACCATCGGCGAGAGACCGATGATGCCGATCTCGTACTCCTGATCGACCCAGAACGCATACAGTTCCTTGGCGAGTGCAATTTGCTCGTCCGGGCCGACCGTCTTGGCTTTGTCAATAATCTCGACGATCTTCGCCAGTTCCGGCGTCGGCTCCACGCCTTCCTTGCCGCCGGTGGCGTACCACTGGCGAACCAGCGGGGCCAGCGACAGGCCGGGGTTGGTGCGCGGATCGTACTTGGGCGCGCCGGTGAACGGGAAGCCGCCTGTGTCTTCATTCCAGATTTCGGTCTGGATGTCGTTGCTGTCGCGCATCTGGAAATGCAGGGCGCGCTCGCGCTGCTGCACGATGGTCTTGATGCCGACCTCTTCCCAGTTCTTGCCAACCAGCTGGGCTACGTCGCCCCATGGACCAAAGGCGGGCACCCACGAGATTTCGATCTGCACGACTTTGTCGGTGCCGGGATACAGGCGATAGCCGTCGGCGTTCTTCTTGTCCAGGCCGATCGCGTCCAGCATCTTGTTGGCTTCATCTTGCTTGAACTCGGTATACTTCTTGGCGACTTCATCGCCCGGATAGTACGGATGCCACGGCGCGGCGACGGCATTACGCGCTTCGCCCAGACCCAGGAAGGCCGACTCCTGAATTTGCTCGCGATCGACGGCGTAGGACAGCGCGATGCGGAAGTCTTTGGTCTGCATTAGCTTGCCCAGATCGGCGTCCTTCTGATACGTCTGATTGAACATGATCACCGCATCGGCGCCGCCGAAGCTGGGCCACGTGATGACCTTGTACTTGCCAGCCTGCTCGTTTTCCTTCAGCACCGGATAGTTCATCATGTTGATGTGGCGATCCTGCTGATCGAGTTCACCAGCGATGGCGGCCAGGTTCAACGCCTGGATGTCGGCGAAGAAGGTGAAGCGCACTTCGTCGAGGTAGGGCAATTGGTTGCCGTCTGTGTCCACACCCACGTAGTACGGGTTGCGCTTGATGCTGAAGATTTGCTCGCTGATACGCGTCGCGGGCGTCCAGGCGGCCATGGTGGGCCGATCGGGATTTTCAAACGGCGCGTTCTTGCTGGCAAACAATTCGACCCAAGTCTTGAACTTGGCATCGGCCACCATCTTGTCGATGTCCGCCTGCTTGGCATACGCGGGATGGAACTGCTTCAAATAGTGGGCGGGCAGGAACGGCGCAAAGGTGCGGTCACCGCCGTCTTTGTTGGCCAGTTCATACAGGAACAGCGTATTCGGCTCGTTGTAAGTAAACTTCACGGCGAAGTCGCCGTCTTTCTCAACCTTCGCCACTGAACCGTCGGCGTTCTTCATCCACTTGGGCAGCGACGGCGTCACATCTTTGTTCAACAGCACATCGTTGTACCAGAACAGGATGTCATCCGCAGTCAGGGGTTGGCCGTCAGACCACTTAGCGCCTTCGCGCAGCAGAACGGTCCATACCTTGAAATCGGCTGAATTTTCCCAGCCCTTGGCCACTTTCGCCTCGACCTTGCTGCCGTCGGGCGAGAAGCGGACTAGGCCGTCAAAGACCACGCGCACATAGTTGTTGTAGTCCGACGGGCCGGTGAAACCGCGGCGCCACACGCCGCCATATTGGCCGACGCCGTCAACGCCCTCGACCACCAGTGGTTCCTTGTGCAGGCGCTCGTCGACGGGCGGCAGCTTGCCGGACGCCACATCGGCGTCAAACAGCGGTGATTGCTTGTATTTGGAAGCGGGCGCCGCTGGCGCAGCGGGCGGCTCGGTCGGTTTGACTTCGGGGGCTTTGGTCGGCTCGGCGGGTTGGGCCGGGGCGGCAGGCTGCGCCGGGGCCGGAGTGGCGGCCGGGGCTGCGCAAGCCGCGGCCAGCATCGACACGGCCATCAGCAGGGCGAACAAACGATATAGATTGTGCTTCATCTCAGCGCTCCTTTAGGGAAGTGGGTTGAAGAGCTTACGTTGTTCACAGATGCGACACATCACGGGCGAGATTGGCGTTCGGGTGGCGCGGCCTCCTTTTCTCCTCGATGTTCTTAAACGGTTAATTTGACTTGATCGAAATTCCAGCCGAAGCGATCACACAACGTCTTCACGTGATCGTCCCACGTCGGTTCCGATGGATTCTTCTCGCCGACGAAGGCATCCACGCTCAAATAGCGCAGCGTGGTGGCGCTGTCACACTTGATCGAATGCAAGGTGCCGGGCGGGATGCGAACCACGTCGCCGGGCTTCACACCAAACCGCTGTGCAGGCTCGCCGATGGTCAACACACCCGTGCCTTCCAACACATAGAAGATTTGCTCGGCATCGTCATGCAGATGCAGCGGCGGCGCTTCGCCGGGTTCCAGCACCACGACGAACACTTCCGTGGTCATTGCCTCCACCCGATCGATCACCAAGTCGTTGACGTGCGTCGGGTAGCGGTAGCGAATGGTGTCGGCGGTGCTGAACACATAACGGGTCATTGAACCATTCCTCAAGCATTCTGAGCGGAAACTCGCATCCTGAGCGAAGTGTGAGCGTAGTCGGTCGAAGGATTGCGAGTTGTAGTCGAAGGATGCTTACGTGCTCTATGTGAGCGATTTATCTGTGTTCATCTGCGTTAATCTGCCCGATATTGCCGCCACCAACGCATCAATCGCGCTGGCAGGAGTATCGGGGCTGACGCCGCCGCCCGCCGATAAGATTAGATCGCGCCCGCCGGTCCTGGCGATACACTCGCGCGCAAAGGCCGTCACTTGATCGGGTGTGCCGCGCACCATCAGATCGAGCGGCGGGACGTTGCCCATCAGCGCGATGCCTGGCATCTTGCTCTGCACTTCGGCAATATCGGTAGTGTGACTGAAATTGAACACGTCAAAGCCGAGGGTGCTCAGCGGCGCGAGCAAATGCGGACAGGGCGTATCGTTGTGATAGACCTTGATCAGCCCATCGAACGCTTGAAAGAGCCGCGTCATGTGCGGGCGCGCGACTTGCTCGAACAATTTGGGCGACATCATCCCGACGAGATCGTCGAGCACCAGGATACCTTCGGGCGCAGATAGCACATCGAGTTGGGCGCGCAACCAGTTGATAATCGTCGTCGTCAACGTGTCCAGCAAGCGCCCGATTTTTTCCGGTTCTTTCTTCAGCGCAACCATCAAATCGCTGATGCCCAGCAGCCAGCCCGCCACGGCGAACGGCCCACGCGCGGCCACCAACTTGATCGACTCACCTTCCGGCAGCAATCGTTTTTCCGCGTCGAGGTAGCGTTGCAACACCAGCGGCATCAAGCCATGATGTTGTGGATCGGGCGCTTCGATGTCAAAGAGTGCATTCAGCCCGCCGCGCACCGGCTCGATCGACGGCGGCTGATTGGCGTGCCAGTTGATGCGCGCCCCAAACGCTGACGGCTCGGCGGCCATACCGTATTCGATCCAGTAGCCGGGAATCCACGCCACTTCGGGAAACCGATCGCGAATGCCCAGATAGACGCTCAGCCATTCATCAGGCCGGAGAAAGAAATCCAGCGTGTTGAGGCCGGCGTAACCGGGTAACCACGGACTGTCGACGATCAGCGCGACCGGCACTCGATCAGCCTGACCGTGGCGGGCGACGGCGGCAAAACGTTCCCAGGGTGTCGTCATCGGTGACTGCCGTTTGGAGCGAGAGTAGTTGATTCGCGTACGATGAGCGGGCTTTCCATTAAGGTGTAGCCTTCTTCGGGCGGCGGCTGGCCCTGGATCATGCGCCGCAGCGTCTTCAGCGCCATGCGTCCCATTCTGTACTTGGGCTGCGCGATGGTGGTGAGCGGCGGATTGGAATGCGCCGCCATCGCGATGTCGTCGATGCCGATGACGGAGATGTCTTCCGGCACGCGCAGTCGGTGGGCCCGAATGGCATGCAGCGCGCCAAAGGCCATCATGTCGTTGTAGGCGATCACCGCCGTGGGGCGTTCATTCACCGGTAGCGCCAGTAATGCGCTCATGGCCTGGAAACCGCCATCTACGTTTGGAAAACTGGTGGGACAGAGTTCTGGCTTCAGGCACAGGCCGGCTTCTACCAGCGCTGCATCCACGCCGCGCCGCCGCCCCAGCGACGGTTCTGACGTGCCAGGACCGGCCAGATAAGCGATGCGGGTGTGATTGAGATCGAGCAGATGGCCCACGGCGCGATATGTGGCCGATTGAAAATCGACCATGAGACAGGCCACGTTCGGGTGGCGGACCGATCGGTTGATGACCACCATGGGGGTTTTCTGGTCGCTCACCGCGACGGCCAAATCCTCGGCCGCAATGCGCGAGCCGCACACGATCACGCCGCAGATGGGCAGGGTTGTCAATAAGTGGAAATACTGCTGCTCGCGCTGCGTGTCTTCGGCGGTGTCCAGCAACAGCGGCATAAACTCGTCGGCGCTTTCGTCCTGCACGCCGCGCACGATCTCGGCAAAAAACGGGTTTAGAATGTCGGGAATCAACAACGCGACGGCATTGGTCAACGTGCTTTTGGTCGTTCGATGAGGTACATGGGCGTAACCGAGCGTAGCCGTCACCGCCATGACCCGTGCTCGCACATCGTCCCGAACAGGCACAGTGCCGTTGAGGACGCGAGAAACAGTCGAGGGGGAGACACCGGCTTGTTGCGCAACATCCATCAGACTGGGGCGAGTCTTTTTGATGTTCATGGTCGCGCTTTCTGAAATAATATGAAAATTTACTGTATCTTTCATGCAAAAGTATACTTCCTTTCAGAAAAAAGTCAACCAAAACGTGACAGGTGTCACTATGAAGAGATTACGCGGCGGCGATTTCGGGGGCGGTCAACATCGCGTCCAGCAATTCTCAATTTGACCGGGGACGCGAAGCGGCACGACCACGTGCGGGTCGCGCGCCAACCGGCGTCCGGGGACGCCGAACTCTTCATTTTTGAGCCAGAATGCGAATTGCTGCGCCGCAGCCGAGGCAGATAACAGAACGGCAGCGCGGTTGTGCCTTGTGGAAAGATCGAATCGACAGGCTGGTGTGTGTACCCGGCCGGTTTAAGCCCGATCAGGCGCGGGGAACATCTCCGGCGTTAGGTCCACCTGCGCGATTTGATTCAGGGTGAGGATGAGCAGGTCGCGCAGCGAGTAACGATCGAGCAGCGTGTGTGAGATCTGATCCTCCACAATCAACGACACAAAGCCGTGGATCAGGCTCCACACGCCGACCGCGATCAAATCTGATGGGCCGGGTTTCAAGACTCTGGCCTGCTGGCACGCTTCCACGATTTGCATCACCAGCGCAAAGCTGCGCTGCGACATCGCCACAAACGCCGGATAGTCCTTCTCCTTTTCAACCGCACCGGACAGCGTGATCTTGAAATGATCCGTATCGCTCACAGCGAACTGCACATACGCCCACGCCCCCTCAATCAGCTGGCGCGCCGGATCGCCTGCGTACTGCTGCGCGGCCGCGGCGATCGCTTCGTACAACCGTCGAAAGCCGTCGGTTGAAATCGCGGCGATGAGGGCCTGTTTGTCCGTGAAGTGCGCATAAGGGGCGGTATGGCTGACGCCCGCTTTCTGAGCCACTTTACGCAGGCTCAAACCACTGACGCCGTCTCTGGACAAAATGTCTGCCCCCGCTTCGATAAGCGCATTTTTCAAATCACCGTGATGGTAGGCTTTCTTGCGCGCCATGGCCGGGCCTCCAGAATCAATCTTGACACTGTAAAGATTATGCTATAAAATCTTGGCGGCGTCAAGATTTTTCTATGGAGCCGAGCGATGAGCCAGTACCAACCGTTCAAACAGCAAGTGGTCGACACGGCCCGGCAGTTGACCGAACAGGGCTACCTCATGGCGACCGGCGGCAACCTCTCGGTGCGGATTGCCGGACGGCCCGCGTTTGCGATTACACCATCCAACCTCGATTACCTCAAGATGCAGCCCGACGATGTGTGCGTCCTCGATCTCGATTTACACGTCCTCGAAGGCGAACGCAAACCATCAGTGGAGAGCAGTATGCACGCCGGGATCTATCGCGTTCGCGCTGATGTCAACGCCGTCGTGCACACGCATCAAGTTTACGCCAGCACGCTGGCCTTGATCAATGCGCCGATCCCGGCGTTGTTCGATGAGCAGGCACGCTTCCTCGGTCGCTCGGTCGAGATCATCCCCTATGCCCCATCGGGCACCGGCTTCCTGAAGAACGCGATCGTCAAGCACATCCAAAATCATAATAACGCCTATATCATGCAGAATCACGGCGCGCTGTGCTTCGGCCACGACATCGAGCGCGCCGCGCACAACGTCGAGATTCTGGAGAAGTGCGCGCTGGCCTATCTGCTGGCGTTGTGCACCGAACGATCCGTCTCGAAGATTCCCCTGCCCATCCGCGAGATTGCCTTTGCCAAATTGCGCAAGGATCAGAAGAAGGCGGAGCGCGGCGAAACCAGCACGAGCGGAGAATAATCACGCACCACGCAATACGCATCACGCGGAGAAGATCATGTCAACCCAACAATATGGCATCACCGAATATCCCGACGCCAACGAGGTCATGGCGCAGCTAAAGACCTTGACGAAGCAACCGCTCAGGCGCATCAAACGCGATCGGATGCAGACGTTCCTGGGTTACTTCGAGACGAAATGCGCCAAATCGAAAGCGCTAATCGAAGAGGCCAAGCAGATTATTCCTGGCGGCGTGCAGCACAATCTGGCCTTCAACTATCCGTTTCCGCTGGCGATCGAGCAGGCGCGCGGCGCGTACATGTGGGACATCGATGGCAATCAGTACATCGACTTTCTGCAAGCGGGCGGCCCGACGGTGCTGGGCAGCAATTACGCGCCCGTGCGCGAGAAGGTCTTTGAACTGCTGCAAGACTGCGGACCGGTGACGGGACTGTTCCATGAGTACGAGTTGAAACTCGCGCAGCTGATTCAGCGCTACATGCCTTCGATTGAAATGTTCCGCATGTTGGGTTCCGGCACCGAAAGCGTGATGGCCGCCATCCGCGCAGCGCGGGCGTTCACTCACAAAAAGAAAGTGATCAAGGTAGGTGGCGCGTATCATGGCTGGAGCGATCAAATGGTGTACGGTCTGCATATCCCGGGCACAGGCCGCCGCGAAGCCACCGGCATTCCACGCGCAGCCAGCGCTCACACACAGGAAGTGTTCCCCAACGACCTCGATGCGCTGCGTCGGCTGTTGATGTTCAATCGGGTGCGCGGCGGAACCGCCGCCGTGATCGTCGAACCGGTCGGGCCGGAAAGCGGCACGCGCCCGGCACCTTTTGACTATAATCGACACGTGCGCGAATTGTGCGACGAATTCGGCGCGTTGTTGATCTTCGACGAAGTGGTGACGGGCTTCCGATTGGGCATGGGCGGCGCGCAGGGCTACTTCAACGTCAAACCCGATCTGACGATCTTTGGCAAGTGCGTGACGGGCGGCTATCCGATGGCGGGCGGCGTGGGCGGGCGGCGCGATATCATCATGCGCTTCGCGGCCGGCATCGGCGGCACGGGCGAGCGGGCATACATCGGCGGCACGTTGAGCGCAAATCCAATATCGTGCGTGGCAGGTTATCACGCCTTGCTCGAAATGGAGCGCACCAACGCGCCCGTCATCGCGGGCCGCGCGGGCGATCGTTTGACGCAGGGCCTTCGACAGATCATCGAGAAATATCGCTTGCCGTTTGTGGCTTTCAATCAAGGCTCGATCTGTCATCTCGAAACGTCGGGCGTGATGCTGCTGGATATGAAGAACCCGATCAAGTTGCTGCGTGAAATGAAGCCGCGCAAGCACATGCTGGAAGAGATGGGCGCAGCCTACATGGCGCAGGGCCTGATCACGCTGGCGGGCAGCCGCATGTACACCAGTCTGGCCGATACGGACGACGTGATCGACGAGGCGCTCAATCGGTTTGAGATTGTGCTGTCGAGTGTGGAAGGTGTGAAGTAGAACCGTCATTGCGAGCCGCAGCTCTGTCGCGGCGAAGCAATCTCCTGCTCGACTCGAAGATTGCTTCGTCGCAAAAAGCGCTCCTCGCAATGACGGTGATTAAAGGACATCGCGCATGAACCAGTCAGCCGCCAACGTCATCCTCGCCGTCGATCTGGGTACCTCCGGCATGAAGGTGGCGCTGATTACGACGCACGGGCAAGTGCTGGGCTGGGAGTCGCAGCCGATCGCGTTGTACCTCACGCCCGATGGCGGTGCGGAACAATCACCCGACGAGTGGTGGCAGGCGTTTCTGTCGGCGGCGCAACGTTTGCTGGCGCGCGACCTCGCGCCGCGTGATGCGATCAGAGCCGTGTGCTGCTCGACGCAGGGCGAAGGCACGGTGCCCGTCGATGTTGATGGCAACGCCTTGATGAACTGCATCCTGTGGATGGACATGCGCGGCGCGCCGTACCTGCACCAGAACGCGCGCGGCAAGATCAACGTAGTGGGCGCGGATGTGGTGAAGTTGCAGCGCTGGATTCGATTGACGGGCGGTATGCCGTCGATGACGGGTAAAGACCCGGCGGCCCACATGCTGCTGGTGCGCGAGAAGTTCCCCGACGTTTACGCGCGCACCTACAAGTTCCTCAACGTCCTCGATTATCTCAATCTGCGCCTCACGGGCCGTTTCGCTGCGACGTTCGATTCGATCCTCACGTCATGGGTGACGGACAATCGCAACCCGAATGATATTCGCTACGACGACGGGCTGATCAAGATCAGCGGCATCGACGCCGCCAGGTTCCCCGAGATCGTGTCGTGCACGACCGTGTTGGGCAGCGTGAAGTCCGAGGTCGCCGAAGCGTTGGGGATGTCCACCGATGTGAAGGTCGTCGCCGGGGCGATCGATAACACGGCAGCCGCTGTCGGCTCGGGCGCGGTGGCGGACTTCATGCCGCATGTCTACATCGGCACGTCGTCGTGGCTGGCCGCGCACGTGCCCTTCAAGAAGACCGATATCGCCTCGTCAATGGCGTCAGTGCCGTGCGCCGTGCCTGATCGGTATTTGCTGACCGCGTTGCAAGCGACGGCGGGCGGCAACCTTAACTTTTTGCGCGACAATGTCTTGTATCACAAGGATGAACTGCTGCAAGAAGCCAATGTGCCCGATGTCTTCAAGATCATGGATCAGATCGCAGGGCGTGTACCGGCGGGAAGTCATGGGGTGATCTATACGCCGTGGATCTGGGGTGAGCGCGCCCCGGTGGAAGATCGCAATTTGCGCGCGGGGTTGTATAACATCTCGCTGAACAACAACCGCGAAGACATCATCCGAGCGTTTCTGGAAGGTGTGGCTTTCAACACGCGCTGGCTGATGTCGCCGGTCAAGAAGTTTATGGGGCGCAAGGTGATGCACCTCAATCTGGCGGGCGGCGGCGCCAGTTCCGATGTGTGGTGCCAGATCTTCGCGGATGTGCTCAACGTCGAAGTGCGGCAGGTCATGGACCCGATTCAGGCCAACGCGCGCGGCGCGGCGTTCATCGCAGGGGTCGGGCTGGGATCGATCGGGTTTGGCGACGTGCCACAGCTGGTGGCTTTCAAGCACATTTATCAACCCACGCCGCAACACCGGCAAGTGTATGATGATCGATTCGCGATCTTCGTCGAGATTTACCGGCAGATGAAGGGTGTGTATCAGAAGTTGAATCGAGGCAATGCGGGCAGCCAATAAGATTCGACCGACTCACTTGCCGGCGTTGGATTCCCTGACTTGACACACAGGAACGCAAAGAGCGCGAAAGAAAACGAACCCTCTTTGCGATCCTTGTGTTCTGCCCGTGTCCGCATCGCGGCGGGCCGCTGGGCGTTGTGGCGAATCTAACACTGTCGATCTATTAGCCGACTTTGGTAGGAGCACGATGAATGTCTTGCTGATCTATCCTGAATTCCCCGACACCTTTTGGAGTTTCAAGCACGCGCTGAAGTTCATCCATAAGAAATCGTCCGCGCCGCCGCTGGGCCTGCTGACGATTGCGGCCAGCCTGCCCGCCGACTGGACTCCGCGGCTGATCGATCTCAATCAACGCGCGTTGACGGCGAAAGATCTGGCGTGGGCGGACTATGCGTTCATCAGCGGCATGACGGTGCAGCGCCAATCGGCACACGCGGCCGCGGAACGGTGTCGCGAGGCCGGCGTCAAAGTCGTCGCCGGCGGTGCGCTGTTCACGATCGAGCAGGCGCAGTTCGAAGACGTGGTGGACCACTTCGTACTCAACGAAGGTGAGTTGACGCTGCCGATGTTCCTGGACGATCTGGCGCACGATCGGGCGCAGCACGTCTACACCACGACCGCGTATGCAGACATCCACGCGACGCCGACCCCGCGCTGGGATCTGGTGGACTTCAAGCACTACGCCACGGTCCACATTCAGTATTCGCGCGGCTGCCCGTTCAACTGCGACTTTTGCAATGTGACTGCGCTGCTGGGTCATCGGCCGCGCACCAAGACCAGCCAACAGATCATCGCGGAGTTGGACGGTATCTATCGGTTGGGCTGGCGCGGTCCCGTCTTCTTCGTGGATGACAACCTCATCGGCAACCAGCGCACCCTCCGTACCGATCTGCTGCCCGCCCTCATCGAATGGCGGAAGGACAAAGTCGGCATCGTCTTCAACACCGAAGCCTCGATCAATCTGGCCGACGACGAGGAGTTAATGCAGCAGATGGTCAGGGCCGGTTTCAACACGGTCTTTGTCGGCATCGAAACGCCGGACGAAGACAGTCTGGCCGAGTGCAGCAAGAAACAAAACCTCAAGCGCGATCTGGTGGCAGACGTGAAACGCATGCAGCGCGCGGGGCTGGAAGTGCAAGCCGGTTTCATCGTCGGCTTTGACAGCGATACGGCGTCGATCTTCCAGCGGCAGATCGACTTCATTCAGAAGAGCGGCATCGTGACGGCGATGGTGGGCCTGCTGCAAGCGCCGCCCGGCACGCAACTCTACGAGCGTCTGAAGCGAGAAGGCCGCCTGCTGGTCGATCGCATTTCGGGCGACAACGTGGACGGGACCACCAACATCATTCCGCACATGAACCTGGAAGCGCTGCACGCCGGTTACCGCTCCATCCTGGAATACATCTATGCGCCACGCTACTACTATCAGCGCTGCAAGACGTTCCTGCGGGAGTACAAACCGTCGCCAATTCAGGTCCCGCTCGATTTCCAGTACATCATGGCCTTCTTCCGCACGATCGTCCGCCTGGGCATCATCGGCAAGGAGCGGTTGCAATACTGGAATCTGTTATTTTGGACGTTGTTCAATCGACCCAGGTTATTCCCGCAAGCGGTGACGCTGGCGATCTACGGTTATCACTTCCGGCTGGTGTATGAGCGGCACGTGCAGAAAGACGGCGGATGAAGGACAGCCGGTGAGGCAACGGATGGGCAACGGATAAACGAATTCGCGACAGGTGAATCAGCGTGTTACGGGAGCAGTGCGAAGCCTCCCGTGGGACTGCACCGCATGTGTCCGCTGTGAATTCGTTGCTTTACTTGACGGCGAATTGAATCGGTCTATACTCGGAGGCAGGGAGTTCCAGAAGTAAGCCAGTGGACGGGTTTTTCCAGCGCCACGCAAGTCAGGCGACCCAGGCCGTATCAATCTATGCCGAGGTCATATCGTGTGACGAGCAGAAAGGGCGGTGATCCCAATGAGTAACCTCGACGAGATTCCTCAACCTAATACGGATACACTTCTAAAGGAGTACGAATTGTGCCAGAAGGCCACTCAAGGTTTGGAGACGACGATCTGGCAAACGAGCGGCGCAATGGGCATTGGCCTGATTGGTACACTGATTCTAGTGGCGAGTCATATCAAAACCGAACAACCGCCTTGGCCCGTTGCCGCCCTAATCGGACTGTCGGTATTCTTAACAAGCTTGGGGTGGTTCTTTATCGCTAGGCGCTGGTGGAGCATCCAGCACGCCTATTTCATCCGGATGCGACACATTGAAGAAAGACTAGGTATTTATGCAGTTCGATACCTTTATTTCCTGGATAACCCGGCCGCACTAGTGAGCGGCCGTCTGTCGGCAGAGCACGCAGCCGAATTAGGAAAACGATCTACAAAGCGAAGGGTTATTCTTCCGATCCATCAACGATTTGGCGTACAACGCGTTCTGTCATTTCTGCCGGTAGTGATATTCATGGTGTGGGTGCTCTATGTGATGTGGCTCATTATTGGATAGCACCAATCCAGGTTGCCCAACCCAACATGCGGTCGGAAGATAAGACCTCAAAGGTTTTGTGAGACAGTCCGGTGTGGGCTGACGGTCGATCGATGGTTCCGGGCAGCAACACCAGATGACCCGTTAAAACCCTTGAGGTCTGTTAGCCATTAGGCCGCCGGACTTGGCAATCCGGCGAGAGCAGCCGAAAGGCCATCAACCCTTTTGCGTTACATTCTCAAGCAAACCGCTTCTCAAAAAATCCTTACGTGACCTTCGTGGATCAATTTCATATTCTTGGAGCAAGCGATGACGGATAAAGGTTTCCGGGTATACGGCTATCGCTGGGTGGTGCTGGGTGTCTTCATGTTCATCAACCTGACGATCCAGATGTTGTGGATCGCCTATGCGCCCATCACCGGTCCGGCGGCGCAGTTCTACGGCGTCAGCGATTTGCAGATCGGCCTGTTCGCCATGTCGTTCATGATCGCCTTCATTCCGCTCTCCATTCCCGTCTCGTGGGCCATCGACACCTATGGCTTTCGTAAAACGGTGAGCCTGGGCGCGATCATCATGGGCGTCTTCGGGGTGGCACGCGGATTGGCAGGCGCGGACTACACGCTGGCGTTGATCAGCACGATCGGCCTGGCCATTTCACAGCCGTTCCTGCTCAACGCGTGGACCAAGGTCCCGGCGCAATGGTTCTCGATCGAAGAGCGCGCGACCGCAGTGGGATTGGTGACGCTGGCTAATCTCGTCGGCACGGCGTTAGGCATGATCCTCACGCCGATCTTGATCGAGAGCATCTCGATCCCCACGGTTCAATTGATCTACGGCAGCCTCGCCGCTTTTTCGGCGGTATTGTTCGTTGTCTTCGCACGCGAGCGTCCGCCCACGCCGCCCTGCCCGCCCGGTCTGGAAGTGCGCGCCCTCATGCTCGAGGGGTTGAAGCACGCCTTCAAAGTGAAGGACTTTCTGCTGTACCTCGCTGTGTCCTTCATCGGGCTAGGGTTGTTCAATGGCATCAACACGTGGATCGAAAACATCATTCGGCCGCGCGGCTTCACGCCCACCGATGCGGGTACGCTGGGCGCGGTCATGCTGGTGGGCGGCCTCTTCGGCGCAGTGATCATTCCCCCCTTTTCCGATCGACAGCACAAACGCAAGAAGTTCTTGCTGCTCGGCATCACGTTGGCCATCCCCGGCTTGATCGGATTGACGTTCGCCGCCGAATTCTGGCTGCTGCTGGTCTCCGCGTTTGGCCTGGGCTTCTTCTTGATCAGCACCAGCCCCATCGGGATGCAGTATGCCGCCGAGATCACGTTTCCGACGCCCGAAGGAACGTCGAACGGACTCATTCAACTCTTCGGACAGGCCTCGGTCGTCTTCGTCTACATCATGGAAGCGCTGAAGAGCGGCGACGGATCGTTCACGCCAGCGCTGCTGCTCGCCATTGGGTTATTGGTGCTCAGCGCGGCGATCATCACCCGGCTGAAGGATCCTCTGCTGAGAGCATCCTCCCAGTCTTGATCGCTTCCACCATCAATGTGTGCCGCGCCAGACTAGAAAGCAGGCGGGCACTGGCCGTGCAGCCTTACAAAATGACTATCGCGTCTAACCTTTGCTCATCTTCAACCGCCCTTTTACAGCCAGGCCGAGTAGAACAATCAGGCCCACACCCCACACGAGAACATATCCAGCTGACTGCGGTGGGCTATAGACCTTTAGGCTGGTCAGTTCCAAGGCCGTTGGAATGCTCGGGCCACCAATCAAGAAATAGTTGTCGCCTACGGAGAGGTTGAGTCCCGTGCTGCTACAGCCGTCGCCGGCCGTTCCGCCACAGGTAGCTGCTTGAGCGGACCAGGCGCCACCCGTCGACCGATAGAGCGTGTCGCCGGCAGGCACGTCGTCTTCGGCAGCCGTGGTGTAGAAAACCATATTGGCTGTCCCGGCATTCTGTGCGTTGACCACGATGCAGCGATTGCGATAGTTGGGACTTCCAGCGTCCGTGGTACACTGGGCGGCATTGCCTCTCACGATCACGCTCACCTGGCCTAGATTGGCCGTGGCCGTGATATCTACGCCGCGATAGCTGTTGGTGCTGATTTGCAGGAAGTTAAAGTTGGTCCCAGAGTTGAGCGTATGAGTCTGGCTCATCTCCCCGCTGTTGTCAACGGTCCCAGCGGCGAAGGGCGTACCGGCCAAAAAGACCTTGGCGCCAGGCGCAATGATCAGGTTGTTGAAAGTCGGTGTGCCGCTCAGCGTCTGGAGCGTCGTCCCGCCAAAGGTGACAGTCCCACCATTATGCGTAAAGGTGCCGCCCGACTGTGTGAAACCGGTCGTGAGAGTTAGCGTTCCGGTGGTGGCAATGAAGGCGCCCGTGCTGATGCCAAGGTTGCCGTTTACGGCGATGTCACCCTCCAATTGAGTAGTGATGTTCTTGTTCAGGGTCACTGTCTCTGGATAAGTACCGGCTGCGACCATGACCGTGCCATTGGCCGGTATGGCATTGATACCATTTTGAATGGACGCGAAGTGGGTGTGATTCCAACCCCACATACCGGAATTGAAGTCGTCATCGACGAGGTAGGTGGGCGACCAGCCCAGATCGCTCAGCAAGCCCATCGTGACCGCGCCTGGATCGTGAATGGATGAACCAGAAGAAATGGCGTAGACCATCAGCCGGTTGGCTGTACCTGAAAAGGTCGCGTAATCCAAGTGCGAATAGCTGGAGCCGGAAGTCCAGGTACCCGGGGCGTAGATCTTGGCCGGATTCCCACTATTGGCAATATCGGTGTTAGGACCGTCGAAGAACAGGTTGCCGCTCACTAACTGTGCGCCCAACGCAGCCGACGGATTGGCAAACAAGCCCGTGTCGATGAGTGCTTGATTGGACCCGTTTTCGGTGAAGCGATCATAGATGTTTGGATAACTGGTGCCATAGCCCCAGCAACCGTGACCACTGATGCCGTTACACTCAGCTGTTCCCGAACCGTTGTCCCAGCGCATCGAACCGGAAAAATTCAACCCGTGCGCCACTTCGTGCAGCACCACACTCACCAGGTCATATTGGCCCGCCGGTGTATTGCCATCCGTGCCCGTGTACCAGGCAAAGCCATTATTATAGGTAATACTCATATCCGGATTGCCTGGGTGCAAGTCAGTCCCAACCAGGGCATCTGCCAGGGCGCGCGCATACCAGGTATTTGTTTGCCCAGCACCAAAATTGCCTGTGAGGCTTGACCACGAATAGCCAAGAGTTGTTGGACTGCCCAGATTGGCCCAACACGCGTTGATACGAATCGGCACATTGGATTTGATGAGAGTGGCCCAAATGCTGACGCCATACGTAAAAGCTGCTTGGGCCGCCGGATCCCAGGCCAGGCAGGTTGCCCCCTGGCCGTCCGCGGTGCCAGCTGCCAGGTAGTTAATGCTAAATGAGGCCGTAGGCGAATCGGGCTTAAAGCGGCTCGGCGGCGGGATCCGCACGATCTTGCCTTCTCCGCCCGCGATCACCCGGAAAGGCACCGGTTCCACCATATTGAGCGAGTCCGACACAGTCTGATGCGATACAGCAATTGCATTATTTGACGCCACTACTTTGCTGGTTGTGTCTGGTGTGGGACTGAAGAAGGCTGAGGCACACGATAAAACCAACACAAGTGCGAATACAACAGTGATACGAAGAAAGATATGAACGCTCATGATATGATTTCTCCCGTGGTTGAGTATGATGGATTGATTTGAGATCAGGTTGACAACGAGGTTGACTGCTTGCGGCTTGTTGCCAAATCGCCAGCATGTACTGCAAAAATCATGTTGGTGAGTATCGCATAATTTTGCCGGAAGACAAATCGGTCAGATTTACTTTGTTCCGCAGGTGCGCAAACGCGAGAATGGCTGACAAAAAGCCGATCGGGCCTACACACCGATCGGCTTCGCGCTCTCCCCCAATTTACTTGAGCACGAGCGGCAGATAGACGCGATAAATGATCGCATCACTCCGCGTGGTAAATTCCCACAACGGGCCGACGGTTGTGCTTATCCCATCGGTGGCCGTAATCCTCCAATAGTAGTGCGTGTTCGTCAACAGTTGACCGGGATCGAATGACAGAGAATTCGTCTGTCCCACCACCTCGGGTGGATCACTCGGCCCCAGCGCAATGGTGTAAGTGATCGGATCCCCATCGGGATCGGAGCTCTGCCAACTGAGCGTGCGCAAGACCCAGACGTTGAGCTCGCCATTGATGGGCGAAGGATTCGTAGGCGTGAGCGGCGCTTGGTTCGCACGCTTATACCACTCATCCGCGCCGAGGTCCGATACACTGCCGTTGGGCCGCGCTTGATTATCGAGGTCAGTCTCCACGTCGCTGGGTGCGCCTTGATCGATCGCGTCCGACGTTTGCGTGAGGTGATAGTCACCCGTGATGGCAGACACGAAGGCCGGATCGCCGTGGAAGTTCGCTGTCCCGATCGAGATACTCCCATCGCCACCGGTATCTAAGGCGTTGCTCCACAAGGTAGCCGTCAATGTCGCCGTGCTGCTGACATCTGCATACACGCCGATGTCGTGTCCCGTCAGAATGGTATTGACGAGCGTGGACGTGCTGCTCTGGAGATAGAGGCCGCTGCTGTCATCCCATTGAGACAGATTGCGCGCGATGGTGTTGTGCCAGAACTGCGGAGCCGCATTGCGTACATACACGCCGCCGCCGTCCCACCTGGCGAAGTTGTCCGCGATGAGGTTGTTGATCAGGCGCACATCGCTGCCGTAGAGATACAGGCCGGCGCCATCCTGGCTCTGATTAGCGCGAATGATGTTGCCCGTATAGGTGTTGCCGTCGGCATAGAGCGAGATGGCGCCGCCACCATACAAGCCGGCCGTGTTCGAAATGATCGTGTTGCCCTCTAACGTCGCGCTGTTTTGTACCAAAAAGAGTCCGCCCCCATGATAGGCGGTGCTGTTGGCAATGGTGCAGTTCCGAATGGTGGGTGACGCGCCGCTATTCACGTAGATGCCGCCACCGCCATCGCCCCACGCTCCGCCCAGTCCGGTCGCGTTGCCGTTGATCAAGCGCAGTCCTTCGATGACGGGTTGTCCGCTGGCCACGTAGACCACGCGTCTTGCATTCTGGGCGTCGAGCGTCGTGGTCTGCGTCAGCGG
>JAUQXD010000939.1 GCA_030834835.1 Thermoflexales bacterium
ATGAGTGCGAGGTCTGCCAGGTAGCGCAGTTTCATCAGTTGCCTCCGGTAATGATCTTCCCCCGCTTGCGGCAGCCGTCACTCGGCAAACCGAATCACTAACTGCTCCTGCTCATTGTAACTGTAATGTGCGAAAAAGGGCGACGCGCCTGTGGGGTGGCGGATGGCGCGCGGCAGAATGATGGGCAAATCTTCGACCAGATCAACCCGCGTGATGTGGTCAAAGTCAATCCATTCGAGTGCGCCTTCGTCCGATGGAATCGGCTCGCCCGATCGGCTTTCGGCGGCGAAGACGAACAACATGATGCCGGTGGGCTGATCGCCGTCGATGTTGATCAGGCCGACGAGGCGCAGCGCCTCGACTTCGAGCCCGGTCTCCTCGATCACTTCACGGCGGGCCGCCGAGTAAATGTCCTCATCGCGTTCGATGTGGCCGCCGATGCCGTTGTACTTATTGGCCCAGATGCGCTTTTTGGCCGAGCCGCGCAGCAGCAGGACGCGGTCGCCGCGCGTGATGAAGACCAGCGTGCGGGGAATGACGGTGTAACGGTCGCGCTTCAGGCTGACTTCGATACCTTGATCGGTTTTGGGCATAGTTCAATTCTCAATGCACAATGCACAATGCACAATGCTCAATGCATAGTGCTTAACGTGGTCAGTAGTTGTTGGGCGATCAGGCGATTGCCGTTCAATGTGTAGTGCAAAGATGTGTTGGAGAAGTCTTCGGCAGGCAGAATGTTCCACAGATCGAGATAAGTCATTGTATGCTGATGGGTGAAGTCAGTGAGCGCGGCGCGGAAGCGATCGTACAGATTGCGCTCATAGAACGAATTATAGTTGACGTCGGTGTTAGGGCCGCCAGCAATGTAGGTGGGTTCGTTGACGATGAGCAGTTGCACGCCGGCTTCATCCGCCATGTGTTGGCCCGCGCGCAGAAACTCCCACTGTCGATTGGGAAATGTGCCATAACCGGGCAACGTGCTGTTGATCTCGGCCACGGGTTGAATGGGTTTCGTCGTCACCGGTTCGCCCGGTAACAAGTACTCTTGCGAGAGATCGCGCTTCGGATCGAGCGCGGCGTTGCGCCACGAACGCGCCATCAGAATCAGCCAATCCCGATAGCGCCCGCCGTGCGAAAAGATTGAGCGTTGATACCACGCATCGGCATCGGCGTAACGTTGCGTCTCCCACGTGTCGAGGTTGTATTGTCTTGCCAGCGACGGCAGTTCAACCGCGTTCAGGCGCGTGATAAGGTGCGCTTCTGGTTCTTGCGGCAGCGGTTGATCGCCCGCGCCTTTCGCCGTTACTAGCCACACGATGGCATCCGGTTGATACTTCAGCGCGTGCTTCAGAATCAGGATGTCCTTCAGCCAATCCGAGCCGGGGTAGGCGAGGTTGTAGCCGACGACGCGGTTGCGATCAATGGTTGCGCCCGACTGCGTGAACAAAGCGGGAATGGCTTCGTTCGATCGGCAGTATAAACAAAATGTGGCCGAATCACCCAGAAAGACCACGCGGAATTCATCGGGCGCTTTGGGCTGTGCGATCTGATGCGCGTCCAACAGCGGATCGAGCGTCCACCAGATCGGATCGCCGATCTGATTGGCAAGGCCCAGTCGCTCGGTCGGGGGCGTGAACGATCGGTACAGCAGCGCCCGATCGAGCGCGCCGGCGAGATCGAACGCGATTTGCGCGGCATCGAACACGATCAGCAGCACGAGCGCTTTGATCAGCACTCGACCGAACTGGCGCGCCGAAGCGAAGGGCGTGCGCATCAGCCGTTCGCTCCGAACAGGCGGCCGATTACTTTTAACGCGGCGGGCAAATCATTGGCGCTGAAGAACACCCAGCCCAGCATGACGAAGTTGAAAGTGACAACCCAATTTGCCAGCGTGATCGCGCGGGTGCTTTTCATTCGGTGGGCGCGCGTGAAGTCGCCCCAGATCTTCACGACAAACAAACCGACCGCGTGCCACGCGCCCCACGCCACAAACGTCCACGCGAAGCCGTGCCACAGCCCGATGACCAGCATCGTGGCGAGGTGGCTGATCAACGCCGCGCCGTTGGCGGGCAGCCAGGCGGCTTTCATTCGCAAAGAACGCGCCAGCGGAAAGAACACGTAATCGCGCGCCCACGACGATAGGGTGATGTGCCACGCCTGCCAGAAGCGCGCGAGATTTGTCTTCAGGTACGGCGCGTTGAAGTTGTCCGGCAGGTTGAAGCCCAGCAAGCGTGCCACGCCAATCGCCATGTCGGTGTAGCCGGAAAAATCGAAGTAGAGCATGAAGCCATAGCCGTAGAGCACGAGCCATAAATACAGCGGCGGCGTGTTGCCCGGATACTGCGCCAGATTCAGCGGCAAGTGCGCCAGAAAATCGGCCAGCACGAATTTCTTGAACGCGCCGACTAGAATGCGCCACGCGCCTTCGGCCACGAAGTCCGATCGGAATGGTTGATCGATCTGAGCGAGATCACTCTGAAAGCGTGGCAGTCGATCGATCGGTCCGGCGATCAGGGCCGGGGGAAAGAGCGCGTAGATGAGTGTGTCTTTGAAGGTGAGCGCGGGCAATTGGCCTTTGCGGCTTTCAAAGACGAGATGGAGCAATCGGAACAACAGGTACGATGCACCCAGCCACGCGATCGAGTTGGCTTCAAGCAGGCCTGGCCACTTGAGGATAACGAACAACCCGATCAAAACGATCAACGCCAGTCGAAAGTGACGTTGATCGATTGACCAGAGCGTGAAGGCGATTAGCGCAACGTTGAGGATGGTAAGGCCGATCGAGATGGGGAGAGATTGCGCCTCGCTTACCGACCACGTCAGCAGCGGTGTTCCGATCAGCGTGACGGCGAGCAAGAAATTCAATCGGGCGGGCGCCGT
>JAUQXD010000940.1 GCA_030834835.1 Thermoflexales bacterium
ATAAGCCGATGAGTTCCAACCGTTGTCCGGTCTTCAAATCGCCAATATTGGTCGTGGACGAAATATCAGGTGCAGATCGAATATCGATAAGGTCCCAGCCCGGCTTCGGCGTTATCCATCGGTTGTCAACGATTTCACTAATGCTCGTGTTTACGAAAACTTTGCACGGATACCAGTTGTCAGCCCGTCCGACAAATTCGAGCCGCGCACCTTCATTTAACATGCCGACTACATTACTTGGCTCGATCTTTGGCATCGCACGAAGACTGACGCCACCTGAGCCGATCTGGGGCGCGATCCAGGTTCGTTGTGCGCTACTCGTAGTTGATGATGGCATAGCGTATTCCTGGCGCGTGTCGATAGTGTGCAGCGGTGGCAGCTTGACGCCAGATACCGATACCGATTGCGCAAAGGCTTCGGTTTGCCTGATCTGCTCAGCTTGGCTGCTCATCGAGTCAAGCATGATCTCGCTCATCTGACGTGCATAATCGATTAAGGCGCGATACTCGGCGTGATCATTCAGCTGAGGAGCGAGCGCCCGCAGCGCGCCCGATAGACGCACAACTTCGGCTCGATTGGCTGAAACGCGCTCGCCTAAGGAGGAGATTGGTTCAAGGGCCGTGCGCAATGATTCGGCCAACGTTTGAACGAGTCGATCACGATCGGCTTCGAGATAAGCAAGTGCGGCCCAGCGCTGCGTCTGCAGATCTGCGTCGTAAATGAGGGGATTGGCGCGCGGCAAATGATGCAAGTAGTTATAGAGCAATCGGCCGGCAGCTTGTATCTGATCAGCACCGAGCCGCGCACGTGCTTCAGACAATAAATACGCGCGCACAGAACTGGTCATCGCGTACTGCTCATAACCGACCAGACGGCAGAGATCGGATAACAACAGATCGGCCTCGGCTACCCAGGGCACCTGGCCACCGATGAAGGCATTGTGCAGATAATTAAGCAGTTCTGGCGTCAACACGAGCGGCATCGCAGCGTAATAGGCAAGCAGGCGATATGCTTGGGCGTCTTCGAAGCGCATCGCAAATTGATCGACCGCATCGCGAGCGCGCTCCAATTCGTCGGGGGTGGGCAGACCTAACATCGGCGGCATGTTATCGATAGTGCTGCAAGGGTTGTCCGCGTACGAGGTCGATGGCGCTACTCATGCCATCGGCATCCATCTGAAACATGGCGACCCGATGAGCGATGCTCTCCGCCGAGGTGCCCGTCCAACGGGCCATCGGCATCGGGTTTAGCCAGGCGATCAACGCAGTCCGTTGTTCGAGCTGGTGCAGAAACTCAGCCGTGGCGACGATGCGCTTACCATTCCGATGGCCGCGCGCTGCCCCAGCATCGCTGATGATCAACACGCTGGTATCAGTGGAACACGTTGCCAGTGCTTCGTCGAGACGTATCGAAGCCAACAGGAACGGATCGGTGTACACCTCCAGCATTGGCGCATTGCGAAAGAAAAACACATCGACTTGATCGAGATCGCTTTCGAACCGAGCCGTATCAACGAGGTTGCGCGAGAAACGATGAAACGGCGTCATCGATCCGTCTTGATCGATCCACAACATCAAGTGCGCGCGGTTGCGTTCACGGCGACGATAGATCGGCGCGAGGAAGAAGCCCTGTCGCGCCGCGCGCTCGACCGTAGCCGGGACGTCGAGCACGTCAGCGCGACCATCGGCGATCATCCGCCGCAGATAACGCCACATGTATATCATGGAGCGGCGCGTTACCGGCCAATATGCTTCGAGCCCGTAAGCCGCACCATTTAGCGCTGCACTAAACGGGACTACCACCGGCAGAGCCGACACACGCGAGGCCAACTCGACAGTGGGTGTGATGGCTTCAGCTGGCGGTGTGTAAGTTGGCGACGCCGTGCTGATGGGGGGCTGTTCCTGAATTCGTTTGGAACTCTTCAGCGGCTCAATCGCGTTCGTCAATGGCGCAACCGTATCTTGCGTCGCGTTCCAAATCGCACTAAACTCAAGTGCTTCTTGCGTCGAGTGACACCACAAGCGCTCCAGCAACCAATGCAGGTCATCACGCTGATCGGTGCCCCAGCCGCCATCAATCGCTTCGAGCGCCAGCAACAACTCACTTACGCCCAGCGCAAAACCGCTATGCCGCAGTCGATCAAGTAAATCGATCGTGATGGAGCGAGGATCGAAGTCGCTCACGTTGATGGTGCCAGCCGTGCATGCTTTTGCCAATCGATGCGCAGCTTAAATAGCAGTTCCGGGTAAGGATATGGACCTTGCTCGGTCAAAGTGTCCGGTTTTACTGCTGGCGACTTGAAACCGTTCAACGCTTCGAGCCAATTAAGAAACTCGCTAGTGCCGGGTTTCTTGTGCAGGCTTTCATCGTTGCGCAGTTCAACAAAGCGCTTTACGGCGAGATCGACCAACCTGTCAGGTGGCGCTTTTCGAGGAAAGTGCGCAGCGACGATTTGTTTGAGTCGCTGCGGGTCGTTCGGGAATTCGATGAAGTAATAGATGCATCGACGCAGGAATGGCGCAGGCAGGTTGCCCTTTTCCTTATTGCTAGTAATGATCACGATGGGTTTGTCTTTCGTGGCCTTGATCGTTTCACCAGTTTCAGGAATCTTGAATTGAAACTCGTCGAGCACTTCCAACAGGTCGTTGGGGAAATCAACATCGGCTTTGTCAATCTCGTCAATTAATACGACCGATGGGCAATCCTTGCGACTGAATGCCTCGCCCAGTGCGCCGAGACGACGATAATCGCTTGGATCGTTAGGATCGCGCGACGGCATAGCGGCTTTTGTTTTTATGGCGAGCTGCGCTGTCTGCACATCGTGCAAACGCAGGATCGAATCGTAAGTATACAAGCCCTCCTGTGCTTTGCTCGTCGAACGCACGGCCCAATTATAGAAAGGTAAACCTAATTCGTAAGCAACCGCACGCGCGAGGCGCGTTTTGCCACAGCCGGCTTCGCCTTCCAACAACAATGGCCGCCGCAGATAGATAGCAAGATTTACGACTTTACGCAAGTCATCAGTAGCGAGATAGGGTTCGGGGTCGGTCGGCGCGTCGGGATAGCGTCGGGCGGGTTCGTGCTGCATGTCGCCATAGAAGACAGGTTTTGCGGCAGATGTCATGGAAAAGCCTCCACCTTGGGATCATGTGATGCGATAATCTGTGACACGAGTTGCGAGAAACTCTTCTTCATGGTCTGGATGACTAGCTGTGGTCGACCTGATTCACTATTATTATAAATGGTCCGAGCGCGCGCATTTACTTCGTCGGAGCTCAACGGCGAAGGGATCAATTGCGAGTAGTTGAGCATCCAGGCCTCAATTTGATCAGCTTGCCAATTGTCCAGCGGTAGCTCGATGAGCTTGGTGGAACTCACATCATCTAGGCTGGCGCGGTACTCGCTAGGCAGCTGGGCTGATAGCTTTACCTGAACAGCAATGATGCCAATTACCCGAACATTTGGCTTCTTGAACTTGACGACTTTCTGCACCAGCACGTTCCAGAATTTTTCAAGAAACCATTGGACGAAGTCAGACGGTAATTGATCGATCAATCCACCGATAGTCAATTGGATGAACACTACGTTGCCGGCCATCACCGATTCGCACAGCCGATCGACAATGCACTGTACATTTTCGTCGGTGCCTGTCGGCGGCTGATTGATGTTAAAATGATAATTCAATTTGCTCAACAATGTGAGCGCATCGATGTGTTCACCATCGGCAAATTCGACCGTGACATCTTTCTGGTAGCGCACCCAGCGCGCTTCCAGTGCAGCCTGAATGTGCCTGGCGCATAGCCCTGCCGCCATTGCCTCGCCGTTGTCGACAAAGAATAGCGCGGCCCCCGCTTGATGTTTCAAGCGAGCATACACTTGATCGATGATGGGGTTGACCTGCTCAAAGTCAATCTTGTGCCAATGTTCATCCCACTGCCGGGCGTACTTGTCATATTGGTCGTATGGTTCGCTCATGGCGATGGGGCTACGAGCAGGCTCAGCCTCCAACTCTGCTGTGACCTCGTTAATCTCTTGTTCCAAAACGTTGATGCTGCGCCTAATTCGGCCACGCTCCATCCCGCCAGTGCACCCCTCCAACTCTTTGTAAGCATTCTCAAGGTCCACTTCTAAAGTCTTAACATATTTACGTTTAAGTTCGATCACGACTGATGCAGGCATTTGATCACCAGTAGACGACGTGGATGGCGAGGGTTAGAGATGTGCAATTAAGCCGTAAGTCAATAATGGATGGCGCGCGACTATGGCTTGTCTATCTCTGCCCTGACTTGTGCGATCTTCTGCTCAATAGTTTCGATCGCGCGCTCGATCCGCCCGCGTTCGACCGAACTGGTCGAGCTGGTCAGCTGACTGTATGCAGCAGCAAGATCGTCTTCGAGGCTTTTCAAGTACTCTCGCTTCTTGT
>JAUQXD010000941.1 GCA_030834835.1 Thermoflexales bacterium
TCATTTAACCTCCCAATTGTTGCCCGCTAATCAATGTTGATCGTGCTCTCTACTTCTTGCGCTCGCTCATGAGCTGCTCGATCATCGTCAAGCCCGCTTGCACCGTCTCGCCGAGAAACACGCCGGGCACTTCGGCCCGCAGCTCAGGATGGTCGTTGAAGGCCGGCCCGCCATAGGCAAAAATCGGCCGCTGGTCCGGCGGAACTTGATCGAGAAACGCTTGAATGGGCTTCAACAACCGCGCCGAATCGATCACCGTCGAAGCCAGCACCAATACATTGGGCTTGATGTCCGGCATCGAGACCGGCAGGTCTTCCAGCGGCACCGCCTGACCCAGATAGACCACGTGCCAGCCGCGCCGCCGCAAGAAGATCGATAGCAGCAAAATGCCCATCTCGTGCAGATCGGTGGGCGCGCAGCCAATCGCGATTGTGCCGTGGCGTGTCGAGGGACCGTCGGTAATCAGCGCGATTAACTTGCGACGCAGGAAGTTGGACGCAAAGTGCTCGGTCGAGATCGAGAGCGTGCCGCCGGCCCAGGCGTGGCCCAACTTCACCAGCACCGGCTCGATCACGTCGGTGCACACCAGTTCGATCGGATGCAGCGAGTACGCCTCGCTCAGAATCTCGTCGGCTGTCAACTCATCGAAATCGACGAGCGCCTCGTACAGATCGGCCTTGATCGCGTCCATCGACCGCGCCGCCTGCGGCTCTTCAGTCAGTACGGGTATCAGCGGCTGTGGGACCAGCTGCGCGGCCTGGCCTTCGGCCGCGTAGAGCTGCTTCTGCAGCAGGGCCGACGCCCGGCTGATGGTCATGCCTTGCTCGATGTGCTCTTTCAGCCACTTGATCGCGGCGATGTCGCGGGCCGAATACAACCGATGGCCGCCGGCGGTCCGATCGGGCAGCAGAATGCCGTAACGCCGCTCCCAGGCACGCAGCGTCGCGGGCGTGACACCGGTCTGCATCGTCACCGCTTTGGCATTGTAAGTTGGTTCGTTTGAAATCTCGCGCAGGTCGTCAAGTTCGATCATTAGAATGTATCCGTCTTTTTAGATGATTTTATCTTATCACGCTGAACAATATCTGTCAAGTATTTGTATAGATTTTGAATTACAACTGGACAACAAAAGGCCTGACAGGCTCAGCAAACCTGTCAGGCCCATTTTAGTTGGTGGGCCGATCGGGTGGCGGCAATTTGGCAAAGAAATCGTCATAAAAACGCTGCATGTACGAATCGAGCAAGGCCTGTACCCGCGCCCGATCGGGCGATCTGACGATCAGGCCTGCGTGCCCTTTGCGCTTCATCCGCCACGCGATTTCGGGGTCGGTATAGGCCGATAGGTCCGGCCACTCCTGACGGGCGAGGGAGATGATCAAGCCGCCGTAGTCCGATCGGTGGGCGGGCAGTTCGTAGACCGTCTCCTCACCCGCGATTTCGATTCGCGCCCATTCGCGCCACAGGTTCAGGCCCGTCGTCGCCTCGACAAGTTCGGCAATGTTCGCCCCGCCCACGCGCGCCGCACACTCGATGAAGTAAAAGCGGCCGTCCACCGTGCCCTTGAGGAACTCCGCGTGAGTGACGCCGCGCACCAACCCCAGCGCTTCGATAAGTTCTTGATTGCGCTGCTTCAATTCGACTTCGTCGGCCGAACCGCGCTCGACAGTATGCGTGCTGAAGATGCCGCCCTCGTGCATGACACTGAAGGGCGGGCGGCCATACTGATGCACTTCCGAAAAGACCGCTTGCTTTTCGGACACGATCGAATCGACGTGATAGACCTCGCCGGGGACGAACGATTCCAGCACGTAGTACGACTGCCGGTCGCCCAGCTGATCGAGCACGGGCCACAATTCTTCGGGCGAGTTGAGTTTCTTGATGCCCAGTGACGATGCTTCGGAGCGCGGTTTGATCAGCCACGGCGGCGGCACGCGCGCCATGAATTCACGCAAGGCATCGTAGTTGAGGACGTGAGCAAAGTCCGGCACCAACACACCGCGATCGCGGGCGCGGACGCGCATCGCTAGTTTGTCGCGGAAGTAGCGCGTGGTGCTGTCACCCATGCCGGGGATGCGCAGATGTTCGCGCAGTTTGGCTGCCATCTCCACATCGTAATCGTCCAGCGGCACGATGCGATCGATCGGGTGCGAGCGCGCCAGATAACTGACAGCGTTGATCATATCCTGCTCGTGGAAGAGCGAGGGCATGTAGAAGACTTCGTCGATGGCGTCACGCGGCCAGTCGGCGTCGCGCAGCTTCTCGACGGTGAGCAGATAGACGGTGCTGCCCTGCGCCTTCACCTCGCGCAGAAAGGCCTGCCCTTTTTCGTAACTGGTAATGCAGAGAACGGTTTTGTGCGGTAAGGCTCCCATCGGCTAAACTCCCTTTATAGACGGATCAGCTGAATGGGCGGATTTATTCCCCCTGATCCGTTTATTCTGATAATCCGTCTTATTTCTTCCGTCGATTATGATGCCGCTTCATCTGCACGGACACGCGCTCGGTGCCGTCGATGGGGTGATAGCGCAGATAGTGCGGCGTGGGAAACGTCCAGCGCAAAAAATAGGGCAGGGCCATCGCCCACGTCGCCGGCTGGTGCTGGCCGCTTTCCATCTGCACGTACACCATATCGATCCCGCGCCGATAGCCCTTCAATTCCAATTCGTCCATCAACTCGGTCGTGTCCTGAATCGCGTCGATGATGCCGTCGCCGTCGCGGTCTTCGGTTTCGTCGCGCGTGCCCGCCTGAAACCACAGCTTCAATTTGCCGGGCACTTCAGTGTCGCGCACGCGGCGATGCATGATGCGCGACTCTTGTCTGGCATGGACATCTTGATCTTCAGTGCGCCACCAGAACGAACCGGAAAATGCGCCCACCGCGCCGAAGACGTTAGGATGATTCCACGCCATGTCCAACGCCATCAGGCCGCCCAGCGACCAACCCATCAGCGCGGTGTTGATCGGGCCGGGCAGCGTGCGAAAATGCCGATTGATGTACGGCAGCACCTCGTCCAGCACGAACCACGCATACTTGCGCGCCTTTTTGCCCATGCCGCGCGCATTGGGAATATCCGCCGTGCCGTACTCTTGAAGTCGATCGCGCGTGGCGTGCAGCGCGACCACGATCACCGGTTCGATCTCGTCGTGGTCGATCAACTTGGTCAACGTGGCGGCCAACTTCACGGCGGGCATATCCTGCCCGTCGTTGGCGTAGATCACTTTGTAATGACGCGCATGATCGGCCGCATAACCGGGCGGCAGATAAATCGTCACCGGCCGCGAGTTATGCAGATGCTTCGAGCGGAACCGCTCGATAGTTTTGATGGTAACTTCAGATTTGGGGTGAACCATGGCTGAGCGAAAGTATAGCCGCGGTAGGACATGTTGACAACTTGTCCTTACGGTTGTGTGCTCCAATCGATCACGAAATCGGCAGGGCAGTTGTTCGTGTCTTTCCACAACGGACTGCGTATGATCGACGGGTTGGGCGTGCCCGCCGGGTATTGCGTCATATCAATGGCCGGACACGAGACATGGCCGGGCAGCGCGTTCAGACCCCACGCCACGCCATCGATCAAAAGATCGTTCGGGCCGAGCAGCAGCACTTCATCGCCGGTGTTCGCCAGCGAGAAGCTGATGTTGCTGGTATACGTGATGTACGGCTGCATTTGTGCGCCCACGCCGAAGAACACGTAGTGGGGATAAAAACCATATTTGCCAAAGAAGCCGCTGGCAGTCATTGCCACGTTGACGATCTGTCCCGGCGGAATCTGCGCATTCGACGGGAACTGCCACATCCCATCGACGGTGAAGCCGGTCGGGCCGGGCAGCGCCTGATCGCCCAATTTGTAGCCGTTCAACGAAACCGTTATTTGTGTC
>JAUQXD010000942.1 GCA_030834835.1 Thermoflexales bacterium
CCGCCCCAGCGTGTGTAATCACCACGGGCCGCGTTGACGGCCGGGGACGCCCGTGATATGATATAGCCATGTAGATAGCCATTTAATAGAGGAGGCAAACATGGCGACTCAATCTTTCTCTATCGCCGAGGCGCGGCACGATCTGGCCGCGGTCGTGCACCAACTGGAGCGGCAGCCCCGCATCCAACTGACGCGGCGCGGCAAACCGGTGGCAGTGCTGCTCTCGCTGCACGAATATGAACGCCTTACGACCAGCACGCAGGATTTCTGGAGTACGTACGCTACGTTCACAGCGAACGTCGATCTGCCGGACCTGGCGATCGATCCACAACTCTTCACTGAGGACCGCGACCGCACGACCGGGCGCGAGATGAACTGGTGAGCATGAAATATCTCCTCGATACGAACATCGTCTCGGAACCGCTACGCCCCGCCCCCAATCCTAAGGTCATGGCGCGGCTGAAGCGTCATTCGGGCGAACTGGCGATTGCCAGTCTGGTTTGGCACGAGTTGTGGTTTGGCTGTCAGCGCCTGCCCGCCTCGACCAAACGCACCGTGATTGAAAAGTATCTGAATGAAGTGGTGGCTGTGTCGATAGCGATCCTGCCTTACGATCAGGCGGCCGCCGAATGGCACGCGGCCGAGCGCGCTCGCTTGACGGCCATCGGCAAAACGCCGCCCTTCGTCGATGGGCAGATCATGGCGATCGCGCAAACCAATGGCTTGATTTTGGTTACGCTGAACTCGACAGATTACACGGCGTTTGTAAGTGTGAAGGTGGAAGATTGGAGCCACTGATAATCACTTTGACATCGATTTTCACGACTTGCGCCAGAATCATCTCGCCTGCGCGTCTTGGGGCACGCCGCTTGATCAAAACGGTGAACGTGCTCAAACTTTTCGGTACAGATAACATTGGATCTGTTATAGTCTGAAGCCGACCGTGATTCGCGACCAGCGTGGCTTGAAGTCTGACCCAAGATAGCTGGGACCATCTCTTGGATTCTGCAGAAGTCGATCGATGATCCGCAACTGGTGGGAATCAACGAAAAAGCCGAGAAACCCAACAGCCAATCGATGATTCGTGGCAAATCCTGATAAGATGTGAGCATAATCGTGCAGAAACCAACCACTATTTGGTTAGTGCGTCATGGCGAAACGGATCGGACTACCGCTCAACGCTTCAATGGTCGAGACGATACTCCACTAAACGAGACCGGACGCCAACAGTGCGCCACCTTAGCATTACAACTAGCCGATGTGCCGCTTAACGCTGTGATCACCAGTCCATTGTCACGGGCTGTCGAGACGGCGCACATCGCCGTAGGCGCACGAGCGCTGCCGTTTTTTCAGGAAGATCGTCTCATCGAAATCGATTACGGGGAATGGGAAGGACATATTTATCAGGAAGTCCAAAAACAAGGGCCGGAAATTTTCAAAGAATGGGAGAATGATCCGGTTAAGTGTGCACCGCCCTGCGGTGAAACTGGTCTGGCCGTTGCCGATCGAGCCAATGCAGCCCTGTCGGACGCGATAACCCGTTGGCACAATCACCAAGTGTTGGTTGTTGCTCACAAAACGGTCAACCGACTCTTACTATGCAGCTTGTTAGGACTGCCATTGAGCCACTATCGGCAAGCTGTTCCACAAGAGCCGTGTGCGTTGACTAAGATCGAGCTTATCAACGGCGGGCAATGGCGCATTACTTTACCTAACGGGATATGTATCTAGGCTGAAACCAGTCTATAGGGTTGGTGATTTACTAACTCACCTTACGCAGCCAAGCGAACAGGCTGCATGTCGCGCAGTGCGGCAAAGGCTGTATGCAACGCCCGCACGTACAGTTTGGACTTGAGCGCAAAGTGGTTGAGTTTGGTCGCACCCTTTAACAGTTCGA
>JAUQXD010000095.1 GCA_030834835.1 Thermoflexales bacterium
TCAACCATCTGTCGTCGGACAGCCAGTATTTCGATCGGTACGGGCACTATGCCGAAGTGGGCGCGTGCGAAGCAATCACATCCACCTATCGATCGTGGTTCTACTTCACCGACGTGATCACGCCGGGGACCGGCAAGTGTGTGGGCACGGCGGGCGCATTGTCCGCCAACTACGAAGGCTGGTTTGGCTTCGACAGTATTCCCGTCATCAACAAGAATCTGCCCGAAGTCCGCACGTTGTTCTACTCAGTCACGCAGACCATCACCGAGCCGGTGGCGCAATACTGGCTCAATCGGGGCGCGGCCGGCTGGCGGCTGGACGTGATGGGCGATCCCTCTTTCCCCGATCAATACTGGCGCGAGTTCCGCACGGCGGTGAAGGCGGTTGACCCCGACGCCATCATCATCGGCGAATTGTGGAAGAAGGGCGAACTGCTGCCCAAGTCGATGGGCGACATGGCCGACACCGGCATGCACTATCGCTTCCGCAATGCCATCCTCGGTTTCTTCGGCACGGTCGACGACAAGGGCTTCAACGATGACGGGCAGAGCAATCAGCCGCCGTCGTTGTTTGCGCGCAAACTTAACTCCGTGCGTGAAGACTACCCCGATGCCGCGTATTACACCCTGATGAATCTGCTGACCAGCCACGACACACGCCGCATCCTGTGGCAGCTGACGCCGGGCGCGCGCACGCCGGCCGACAAAGAGTACAACGCGGCGAATCTGGCGCAAGGCAAGCAATTGCTGAAACTGGCTACGCTGGTGCAGATGACCATGCCCGGCGCGCCGACGATCTACTATGGCGACGAAGTGGCGCTGAACGGTGACGACGATCCCGACGATCGCCGCACCTTCCCGTGGATGTTCCCGGTGGTTTATCTACCGGTGGTGTTGCGCACCTCGACGGGAGCGCAGGCGATACAGCCAGCTCAATTGAGCGGGGGTGGGAATCCCGTCCCATCTGACGTAGGCGGCGATCAGGCAATGCTCAATTGGCATCGAGCGCTAACCACCTTCCGCCACAACCACCCGGTCTTCAGTACGGGCGAACAGACCTTCTTATTGGCCGACGACGCGAATCGCACTCTGGCGTATCTGATGCGCACCGACACCGACGCGGCCGTCGTGGCTATCAACCGTGATGCGGTGACGCATACGCTCACCATCACCGCCACCGGCCAGCTGCCGGATGAAGTACAGTTGGTGGCTACTGGGCTTAGCGTATTGGGTTCACAGCAGCCAGCTGGCGGTGGTACACCGATTGTCGCTTCGCAAGGCGTGTTCACCCTGACGTTGCCGCCCCTCAGCGGCGACATTCTCACGCCGTTGGTTGCCCAAGATTTGAACGCGCCGGCCGCGCCGACGAATCTCAACGCCACACCGGGCCTCAATCAAGTCAGCCTGACGTGGAATGCTCCCGTGTCAGCCCTCAAGTACGACGTCTATCGCAGCTACGTCATGGGCGGCGGTTACCAGTGGATCACCGCGACGGCCACCACCGCGTTCACCGACACCAGTGTGACTAACGGCACGTTCTACTACTACGTGGTCAACGCCACCGATGCGGCCGGCAACCAGGGCGCGGATTCCGCTGAAGCCTTTGCGGTGCCGTCCGTGCCCGTCACGTCGGCGATTCTGCAATCGCCCAAGACCTTCACGCACACGCTCGGTGTTACGCCCACCGTGCCCATCTACGGGCGTGTCGGCGCGATCGGCATCACCGACTTTAACGGCAATCAGAATCAAATCGTGGCGCAGGTGGGCTATGGCATCGGCGCGTCCGCAACCTGGACAACGTGGACGCCTATGACCTTCACCGCGCGTGTCGGCAATGAATATGATTATCAGGCCAGCGCGCGACCGGAGATCACGGGCACGTTCGATGTGCTGGTGCGCTTCTCGACGAACAGCGGCCTGACGTGGACCTATGGCGATCAGAACGGTCCGGGCACGGCGACGCCGGGCGTCATGGACGTTGTATCTGGTTCCGATGTGACGCCGCCTGCTGCGCCCACGCTCAGCGTAACCAACAGCGCGGCGGCCTTTGTGGCCTTGCAATGGACCGCCGTCGGCGATGCAGCCGAATACTGGTTGTATCGCCATGGGCCAGGCGGATCGTTCGGTGCGCCGCAGGTCAAGTTCACGGCGGCCTCGACGGTCTACACGGATACCGATGTCACGACCAATGTCACGTACACCTACGCGATTAAAGCCGTGGACTATGCGCTGAATCAATCGGCGTTGAGCAATCAGGTTGACGGCATCCCCGCGCCGCGCACCGTGACGGTGACGTTTAACGTGACTGTGCCCGCGACGACCGATGGCACTGGCAAGTCAGTATTCATCGTGGGCAACCATCCCACTATCTGCGGCTGGTGCAATCCGCACACGGTGATGCTGACCAGAGTCAATGCCACCACCTGGACGATCAACCTGAACTTCCTGGAGACCACGCAGTTGGAGTACAAGTACACGTTGGGCACGTGGGACAACGTGGAGAAAGACAATACCTGCGCGGAGATCGGCAACCGCACGCTCACCGTGTCTGGCCTGGGCGTGACGCAGGCCGTGTCAAATACCGTAGCAAACTGGCGCAATGTCGCGCCGTGCGGCAACTGATGAAGTGAAGCAGCGCGCGTAAACGCCACCCCGATCGGTTGATCCAGCCGATCGGGGCGGTTGTTTGTTGTCGAAATCGCTCGCTGTGATAGAATACGCGCCGTCATCATTTTTCCCTCTGGAGAACATCACATGAAAATCTACCTGACCGTGGGCCGCGGCGACGGCCCAACACCGCTGGCGGCCTTCGACAACGCGATGTACGACGCGCGCGTGGGCAACTACAACCTGATGCATCTGTCGTCCGTCATTCCGCCCTACAGCACCATCGAGCACGCGCCGTTTGTGGGCGAACCCAAGGACTACGGCGATCGATTGTACGTGGTCATGGCCCACAAGACCGAGACCGAGCCGGGCAAGTGGGCGTGGGCAGGCTTGAGCTGGACGCAGGAACCGACCACGATGCGCGGCCTGTTTGTGGAGCAGCATGGCTCGTCGGAAGCAGAAGTGCGCCACAACCTGGACGCGACGATCAAGTCGTTAATGGCGCGCCGCCCCTACGAATACGGCGCGATCAACATGGAAGTGGCCGGCGTGGAATGCAAGGGCGAGCCAGTGTGCGTGATGGTCGTGGCCGCGTATAAATCACTGGGCTGGCATTAACCAAATTCAACCCGGCCGTTGAGAGGGTCATGGCCTCAAAATCGAAAGCGCTCATCGTCGGTGAAGCACCGCTCGTTGAAGAACTGGCAGCGCTGTGCATCGATGCCGGTCACGAAGTCGCCGTGTTTTTGATCGAGGATTTGATCGATGCCGCTGGTCTGGCGCGTTTGGCTGATGATGCAACGTCAAGCAGCCTCGCGATCGAAGCCGTCGTTGAATCGATCGAGACGAAGCGCGCGGTGGTGGGCGTACTCGATCGATCCCTGCCGCCCGATCGATTGATCATCACCGCCGCGCTGTCCGTGACGGCGACACAGATCGCGGCATGGACCTCGCAACCTGATCGGGTCGTCGGCTTTGGCGCGTTGTCGCCCTTGAAGAAAGGCAACCTGATCGAGTTGGCCGCTGCCCTTCAAACCGATTCAGCCTCATTGGGCAAAGCGCAGCAATTCTTTACGCGGCTCGGCCTGGAAACGGCGATCGTGCAAGACAGCGTGGGATTGGTGCTGCCCCGCATCGTGTGCAGCCTGGTCAACGAGGCGGCGTATGCGTTGATGGAGGGCGTCGCGCAGCCGCGCGACATCGACACGGCGATGAAGCTGGGCACCAACTATCCGCGCGGGCCGCTGGAGTGGGGCGATGTGATTGGACTGGACATCGTGCTGGCGGTGCTGCGCGGCCTGTTCGACGAGTACGGCGACGATCACTACCGGCCTGCGCCGCTGCTCAAGCAATTGGTGCGGGCAGGCCGGCTGGGCCAGAAAACCGGTCGGGGATTTTATGAGTATCGGGATCAGTAGATTGGTACATTAGTAAATTAGTACATTGGTAGCTTAGGGAATAGGAGTGATCGGTTCTCTCACTAATCTACCAACTTACCAATTTACTAATCCACCAACACCCCCGCCTCTGCCAGTATCGACACCAGCTTCGGCCAATCCTTCTCGTTGATGCGGGCGGCCGTCGGGCCGAGCGGCTCGATCGAGATGTATCGCGTCTTCGGCGACTCTTGCAGGCGCTTCAAAATCGCGGCGTCTTTCACGCGCACGATGATGGCGCGCTCCACTTTCACTTCCGTCCCCTTGCCGGCCCAGCGTTGAATGGCTTTTGCCAGCGAGGGCGGCATGCCTTGCCCCTGCGCGCGCGTGAGAAAATCCACGACTTTGGTTGCATCAATCTTCTGCGAAGCCGCACGCGCCAGCGATGAAGGCGTCAGCCGATAACGATAGCCATCCTCATCAAGGCCGATCAAATCCGCCACCCGCGCCAACTGAAAACGATCGTAACGGCGTGAGGCCGCGACTTCGATCACGGCGTCGGTGCGCACGACAAAATGCTGCACGGGCTTGATGATCGGTTGATCAACATCGAAGCCGAACAGGGCTGCACCCATTGAGGTCAGTCGGAAGGTCGACGGTTGAGCGATGTCGTCCATGTCGATGGCGCCCAGCCAGAACAACGGACCACTGAGGATCGATCGAATGAGCGCGCCTTCCACCCGTTCCCATGCATTGATGCCGCGCAAGTATTCTCCGCTACGTGTATCTCGAATGTAGTCTGTATCGAAATCAGTCCGCAGGAAATCGGGAGTGTGCGATTTGATCCGCTGTATCAGCGCGTCGAGCGTATGCCACGCATTCGGCACAGCGGCGCGCAGCCCGTCCAACACGGCGGCGCGAATTGTCACAGCGTCTGTGTTGATGGAGACGGCGCGTTCGACTTGAAGTGACGCGACGTATTGCAGATCGGACCAGCGCGCATCATTGCGCCACGCTTCGAACAACTGCCGCAGTTGATCAGGGCCGGCGGCTTTCAGCCACTCGGTGCTGGGTCTGGGATCGGGGCGCAAACGCTGCCCGACGATTTTGATCAGGCGGGCGTGCTCGGCCAGATGCAGCGCAAAGTCGAAACGCGCCGCGCTCGTGTCGCGCAGATTCGCCGCAAACACAGTACGAAGGGTCGCCGAGGTCGATCGGCCTTGCAGGCGCGCGAAGTTGTTGTGCAGATAACTGAGCAGTGTGCAGAGATCATCTGCTAAGGTTTCGCCACGTGATTGACTATGATCGGGCGTCGGCGCGATCGGCAGCGGTTCAACTTGCGTCGCTGCGATTTTCAGCAGGGGCAGCAGTGGCGTCAATTCATTTGGCGCGATGAAGACTTCGCGCATCGTGCCGTTGGGCAGCTGCTCGAAGCCGCGATACAACCAGCCCAGATACCACAGGCTTTCGGCCGCATTGGTCGGTGTGCGCCACGGCTGCTCGCGTTCCAGGCGGGCCGGGCCAAACAGGCGAATCGCGCCGAAGCGCTGTGTGAAGTTGGGGACGGGCAGGGTGCCGCCCGCGGTCAGCAGGGCGCGCAGCGCGTCGCGCTCGGGCGCAGATAATTGTTCAAGCCGCTGACTCGATCGGGTTGGATCACCGAGCGCGGTTTCGAGTTGCGCGATCAGATCGCGCGGCTTCAGGCCGGTGGCATCGATCGACCAGCGTGCGGCGATCAAGCGGAGTAGCGTGGGATCGACATCGAGCAGGCATTGACGCAGAGAGCGCATGCCGAAATTATAAATGACAAATGACCAATGGCAAAGGACGAACGCGCTGTAACGACGTTCGTCCTTGATGGAACTGGCTGATTGGAAGCGAGGCTGTTACGCCGCCGACTGTTTCGCCCGCATGGCGCGCAGTTCTTCGGCGTGTTCGACGCCTTCGTGATGGATCATGATGTTGACCAGTTTAGCGACGGTGCTGACGCGCCCCCACGGGTGCAGCAGCGGCGCGGCCATTTGCTCGGGCGTCAGGGCGCGAATGGCGGCTTTGAGTTCCTCACGCGCCAGTTCCCATTCTTTGACGATGTGCGCCAGATCTAGCGTTTCGCGCGTGGCGACAGACTCGGCGTTGTAGGCGTCGATGCCGGCCGAGACCGGCGTAGCGGGCGTCTCGCCGCGAGCGTGCGCGCGTAGCGTGGTCGCCGTCACATCGTCCCAGCCGGTGAGGTGCGCCAGAAACTGGCGCAGCGTCCAACCGGGATAGATCTCGCTGTCCGGTGTGAGATCGGCGATTAAGCTGTGCATAATCGCGCGGGCTTCATCCAATGCTTGAATTAGCTGACTTTGTTCGTCGGTCATGGGCAGCAGCTTTCGTTTTAGGATAGTGCAAATTATACTGGCAAAGGCGGCGGCAGGTTCAGGTTTACTGGTCGATGCGCCAGTAGGTGCTGCCACCGGGCGCGGCCTCACGCGCCATGAGTTTGTATTCGATCAAGCCGCGTCGCAGAGCCGCTGTGTCTTCACTGTATTTGACCAGCCGGTTGTTGACCTGTTTCTCGGTATAGCGTTGATCGACTTCAAAGGCGTCGAGCACATAGCGCAGCAGCACCTGAAACTTCTTCTCCTGCGCGGGAAACGAGCGGATGGTGCCGTCAGCGCGGACAAAAGCCTCCAATACCTTGCGGTCGTAGGCCGTCCGATCGACCTCGTCGGCGAGGCGGGGCAGGTCTTCGGGGCGGAGC
>JAUQXD010000943.1 GCA_030834835.1 Thermoflexales bacterium
GACGCCCAACTCGGTCTCAGGCCGCCAGCATCGACAACCGTGACGGTCGGAGCATAGGAATACCCGGAGCCGGGATTCGTAATTTCGACACGGGTAATGGTTCCACTGAGCGGGCCGCTGGTCGCCACAACGGCGATGCCGGTGGCCTGCTCGCCGCCGGTCTGATCGGGCAGTGAGAATTCAAGCATCGGATGAACGTAGTCGGTTCCACCGTCAACCAAAGTCAGGTTGTCCACGTAACCGCTCACGACGGCCGTAGCATCCACCGAGGGGTTACCACCCGCGAACGAGACCGTCGGGCTGATGAAGCCGAAGCCAGTCTCATCCACCGTGACGCCGGTGAGGACACCCAGCGAGATTTCCGCCACAGCCGTGGCCTGAACAGTGGGCGTAACGCTCGAGGCCGTAATCGTCACGACCGGCGTAACCAGGTAGCCGCTACCTGAACTGGTAACGGTCACGGCCGAGATGCCGCCCGTTCTCGGGTCAACACTCGCGACAGCCTCTGCGCCTGTACCGCCGCCGCCGCCAATCTGGACGATGGCGTCCGCCAGCACCTGCGGGCTGTTGGCATAATTCGGATACGGCCCAAAATAATGCGGGACCCGGCTTTCATCCACCGGGCTGGCCGGGGCAGCCACGCCAACGGAGGCAGCGGCCGTGATCTGCGCCTGGCCAACTACCTGAAATAACAGCGAACTGATTACCACGATAGATAGGACAACACTAAACAACTTGCGGCTAATCATGTATCTCTCCTTGCATCCTCATGCTGAGCGTGTCAGACCGGTTCCGGGCAAGATGTCGATTGATAAATTGCACATTAAAACCAACTGTGTCATTCTAAAGAGTAGCGCGAAACCGATTGAGACACACTCAACTCCGGGGGAGAACTTGGACTATCATACCGGGGAGTCTTCCACCTCATCGATCGACCGGGTCCGACCTGGCCGATCGACCAGGTATCCACTCACTGTTGTCAGCGAGCGTAAGGTTATCTGCATGTCACTTCTGGCCGCCAATTATCCGAAAACGTAAAGCCCTCTGGCGGAATCTTGCCAGAGGGCTCTGCATCAACCAATGCTGACCAACGACCGGGCGTTGGCGATTGCTACATTACTCTGTTGGTCTGCTTTGAAGAAGGGTCGCCGCAGAAATGTCAGGGGCTATTCCGCGGCGGCGCGGCGAGCACATCACCTTCGGCCAGACCAGACTTCACCTCGATCTGACTCGAATCATAGCGTCCGATCACGATTTCGGTTTCCACAACCTGGCCGCCTCGCTTCACATACGCATATATTTTGTCGGTGCTGCGATCCGTGCGGATTGCCCAGACCGGGATAACGAGTACATTTTCACTCACGCCAACAATGATGGCGACATTCGCGCTCATCCCGCTGCGCAGCGTAACGTCGGTTTTGTCCAAGCTCACCACGACCCGATAACCTGGCACATCGGCGACCGTGGTCGGCACAGACGACATACTCTTCATCTGACCAGACAGCGTTTGATACGGCAGTGCCGCCAGCACCACCACAGCCGGTTGGCCGTTAGCCAGCATGCCCACGCTGGCCTCGTCTACGTTGAACAAGACGTTAAACAGCGATTGATCGCTGACCAGCGCCACCGGGTTAGTGCCGACCTGATCCCCCAGGGCCAGCGTGAGACTGGACACCACACCGTCGATGGGCGCCCGCAGCTGCGCTCCGTCCAACCGGCGTCGGGCGCTCTGCAGATCGGCTTCCGCCTGCCTCACCGGCCCGGCGGCCAACAGCCGCTGGCGCTCGTCGGTCAGCAACAGACGATCGAGCTGGGACTGGGCTTGCGCAACCTGCGCAGCCGCCGCGGCAATTTGCGCGGCCGTACTTCCGCGCTGCGCCAGTTCATATTGTAGTTGAGCGATCTGGCGACCCTGGTCTTTGGCGCTTTCCATCTGTAACCGTGCAATCTCCACCTGACGCGGATCGGGGAGACCCTGCAGGTAATCCAGGTTCGCCGTGGCGCTGGCCAGCGCCGCCCGCGCCGCCGCCAGATCGGATCGAGTCGGTGTCATCACCAGGCTGTACTGCAATTGTTGATCGGCCAGCGCCTGCTCGGCCTGACTGACGGCCAGCTGCAACTCCCCGGTGTTTAGTCGGGCCAGCACGTCACCCGCCTTCACAGACTGACCTTCGTTCACCAATATCTCCTGCACGCTGCCCGCCACGCCAAATCCAACTTTGAACTCCCGCGCCGACTCCAGTTTTCCGCTGGCATTGACCGCGGCCCGCACCGTGCCGCGCTGCACGGTGGCCGTGTGATCGTCGCCAGCTGCGGCGATCGCACGGGTCGGCAATGCGGTGGGCGGCTGACTGACTGGTATCGCCGGGGTCGGCAGCTTAACCACCGGGGTCGGTTCCGCAGCACAGGCACTCAACAACATCAGGCCCAGCATCAGGCCGGCTAACTCCTTCGATCTATGTCGCATCCACAGACTCCTTAATGTACAACAAACCATCTTGTCTCGCCCACCGCCTGTCACCAGGCCTCATCTGAGCAAGGTCAGCAGTGTCTCACACAGGATTGACAGGTCCAGCCACAACGACTGGCGATCCAGATATTCCAGGTCGAGCGCCAATTTCTGCGCCATCACCTGCGTCCGGTAGATCTCTTCGACGCGATCGGCGCTGAGCAACCGCTCCTCATGCCTGAATCGAATGGAGGCCCGACTGGTGATACCCGGCCGCAGATTCAAAATCCGCCGCTCGTCCGGCGTATACAGCGCCACGTAACGTGGATCTTCAGGGCGCGGCCCCACCAGGCTCATGTCGCCTGTCAGCACGTTGATTAACTGTGGCAGTTCATCCAGCTTGGTGCGGCGCAAGACACGCCCGATCGGCGTGATGCGGCCGTCGTCGCAGGCGGTAATGCCGGCCCCCAGCCGTTCGGCGTTTGCCACCATCGAGCGAAACTTGTACATGGTGAAGAGCTGACCCTGTCGCCCCACCCGCCGCGCCCGGTATAAGGCCGGTCCCGGCGAGGTGAGCCGAACCAGCAGCGCCAGGCCGGCCAGCACCGGCGACAGAGCTACCAACCCGCACGCCGCCGCCACGACATCAAACGCCCGCTTCATCCTTCATCCTTTCGCCCGCATCCTTTGAACCTTACTGCCTTCCCACCCGTATACCTCGAAACCAACGATATGGATAGGCCAGCGGCAGCAGCCAGGCTTGATGCAGCGCGTAACGCCAGCGCATGTACTCCACTGAAGGGAACAGTTTCCGCCCGGCGTAGCGCAGCCGTTCGCGCCAACCCGGCACACCGCACACATCATCCCAGTAACACAGGATCGACGGCCGATGTTCTGCCGTCAGCCTCCCATATATCTGTCGCTCTCGCCTCGAAGGCTGTAAAGCGCGGAGTCGTTCAACAACTGCGCCCGGGATTGGCAACTGCCAGCGCTCCGCCAGTTCCAGCAGCACCCGTTGCAACGGCAGCACCAGGTCATAAGTCCGCGCACGCTCTAGCAACAAGTCCCAATCGA
>JAUQXD010000944.1 GCA_030834835.1 Thermoflexales bacterium
ACTCCGGAGTAAGGGATAAGCCATGATCGCAAATCCAGCGCCAGCCAGTCAATTTAGATGCAATTGCCCTAGGCCAGCCGCCGGTCTTGTTGACAGCCACAGCGGCCCAGATCAACAACACGGCGGGCAGCGCCGCGTACCACTTCGATTGAGCACGCCAGAAACGCATCAAAAAGATCGGGGCCAGCCACGCGGCGATGGGCACATTCCAGCGCCACGTCACCAGCGCGTACAAGCCCGCGCCCGACAACAGGTATAGATAAGATAGTAGTTTGGTACGAGTCGTGGTCATTGAATGATCTCCTTGGAATTCAAGTGTTGATTTGATACAGCGCGATCAAGGTCAAACCCAGATCGCGAATCACGTTGAGGACGCCGAACAGCGCGGCCTGATCGATCACGGGACCACGCAAGATCGTTTCGTCGTTACCGGGCGTCACAGTCAGCCCGCCGAACCACTGCGACCAGTGATCGCCTTCCAAACGGCCCTTCACACGGATCTCGTAATCGCTCATGGCAGCGCCTGATGCAGATCGATGACGGGCAGCGGCGTGGTCGAACGAGTCAGGCGGGCGACATCACGCGCCACGCGCGCCGCGCTCTGCTGCTCCAGCCGCGTGATGTCGCTCAGAACTCGATCGGTCACGGCACGCACGTAAATGCGATCATCAACCGCGCCCTTGAAATACAGCGGTTCGCCCACGGTCATGGTGTACGGTCCGCGCAGATACCAGCGCGCCGTCTCGACGATCTCGTCGATGTGCGTGTCCATGAAGCGGATGCGCGGGCGATGCAGCGCGATGCCGACCGGCACGACGGGCACATCGGTGGTCAGCGCCAGACGCGCCACGCCGGTATGTGCGTGACACAGGCCGCCCTCAAGCGGGCTGAGCGCGCCTTCAGGGAAGATACCTACGGTACGACCGGCCTCCAATAGTCGCACGGCTTCATCAAACGCGGCGCGGCCGTTCTGATGAATGACGGGCACATGCCCGGCCGCTTGCAGATAACGGCCAAAGCCCGGCACTTTGAAGGCCGATTCGGTCACAAGGATGCTCATCTGATCGAAGCCGACCGTCAGCAGCAAAAACGGATCGAGCGTGGTGGGGTGATTGGCGGCGATGATCTTCGGCCCGGCGGGCAAGCGCGTTTGCCATTGCACGCGCGTGTCCAACATCAGGCGCGCGTACAGATCCATCACGGCGCGGCCGGCCCAGTAGAAAGCTGATTGAAACATGTTGGCCTCCATTGCGGACAGGCTCTAGCCGCCGTCCCGGCGGCGTTTTGCCATTCGGATTCGCGCCGAGGACGGCGCTTTGAGCACTCTTTGGGAATCAGGTTTGCCCTTGCGAAGTGTTGTCTGCATTCACTTTACGCGACAACCGGGTGGAGTGTGATCAACTGAAGGGTGGATTGGGGGGTGGAAAACAAACATCCGTCTTTGATCTCAGACCGAAGACGGATGTTGCCGCGTCATTCCCGCACGCTTTCGCCTGGCGCGTCGCCGACACAACGTGCCGGGTACGACGTGGCGGGAATCCAGAGGCTCTATCAGCATCGTGTGTCGATAGGCAGCCTGGATGCCCGACAGAAGCATTCGGGCATGACGGAAACCGCTTTAGATCAGCCGCAACTCGCGGGCGCGGGCGATGGCCTGGGTGCGGCTGCGCACGTTGAGCTTGCCGTAGATATTGTTGATGTGGGTCTTGATGGTGCTGGTGGCGATGACCAACTGCGCGGCGATTTCGGCGTTGGATAAGCCGTCGACAATCAAGCGGAGCACAGCCAACTCCCGATCGCTCAGCGGCTCGATCAGGGCCGATTGAGTCAGTGGTGTCGATGATTCGACGCCACTGGCCGCGAGCAGTTGTCGCGCGTAATTGGAACGTGGTGCGATCGAATGGAGCAATGGCCGCAATGGCGCACCCGCGTCGAGAAAGGTTCGCACGTAGTTTGATGGTTCAGCCAGCGTCAAGGCGCGCATCAGACTCGCTTCGGCTTGAGAGGCGAGGCCTTGCGCGGCATAGGCTGACGCTTTGAGCATCAGCAACTCGATCAGGTGATCGATCTGGCCCGCCTCTTCCATCGAATGAATCAACGGCTCAAGCATCGTGATCGCGCGCGCGGTCTGCCCCTGCGCGATCAACACGCGCACCCAGGTAGCCTCTTCGATGGGGCGCAGGAAGGGCAGCATATTTTCAGCACGCCGCGCTTCATACTCCAACGCCCAGCGACGCGCCATCTCCAGTTGATCTTGTCGCAGCCACAGCCGAGTTTGATAGGCGCGCACGACGTTCAGCGTGGACGGCGCGACGACGTTCTGATTCAGCGCCGGTTCGATCTCGGCGAGCACGTCACGCAGGCCGGCTTCGTCGCCTTGCGACAGTCTGACATGCGCTAGATGGATCAACCCCACCAGCAGCATGTCGGCGCTGGCCCAGCTACGCCCTAATTCGAGGCACTTGCTCAAGCACTGCGCCGCGCCATCAAGGTCGTTCCATTCGTATAGCAAACGCCCGTAGCTGGCATAGGCCATATTGATGAGCGGCAAGGGCTGACCGGTAACGGGTTGCAGCATGGCGCGATACATCGCGGCGGCGGCGGGCAGCTGGCCTTGCAACACTTTGAGGTCGGCCAGTTGAATCATCGCCATCAGGCGAATGAAGGCTTGACCGGATGCTTCGCTGAGCGCGATCGCTTGCGTGTACGCTTGTTCGGCAGCTGCACCCTCGCCGCGCGTGTCGTGCGCCAGACCCAGATTCAGCAACACCATGCCGCGCACAAACACATCGCGCGCGGGAATCTGCGGCAGCGCCGTGTGAGCCAACTCGATCGCGTGATCGATTTCGCCGCTCAGTACGCTGATGATGGTGTGCGCCGCTTCGATCTCGCCGCGCGTTTCGGCGTCATCCAGCGGCGTGAGGCGCAGCGCGGCGTGGACGCGCTCTTCGGCAGCGGCGTGCTGGCCGGTGATCAACAGCGCCCAGGCTTGAATCGCGAGTAATCGCGGTCGTGCTTGAATCAACACGTCGGGCAGGGCATCGAGCCAACCGATCAAGGTGCGCGCATCACCATAGATGAACATCGCATCGTGCGCGGCGCTTTCGATCAAGGTTGCGGCCTGTTCGATGTCATGCGCTTGTAAGGCGTGACTGACCGCTTCGATCAATAGGCCCTGTTGCTCGTACCAGCGGCTGGCGCGGCGATGCCAGTCGGCCACGTCGTTCTGAGGGGCGGCGTGGGTCAATCGGCTGCGCAGAAATTCCGCAAAGATCGAGTGATAGCGATACCACGTGCGTTGCTGATCGAGCGGCACGATGAACAGATTGGCTTGCTCCAATCGTTCGAGCGTGCTTTGGCCATCAGTCCGATCGGTAATCGCATCGCACAACGCGCCCGTAAATCGATCAAGCACGGCGGTGCGCAGCAAAAAGTGTTGTATGTCCTCGGGCTGGCGATGCAGCACCTCGTCGACGAGATAATCCAAAATGTAGCGATTGCTGCCGGTAAACGCGGCGAGAAAGCTAGCGGCATCGGTGCGGCCTTGCAGTGAGACGGCCGCCAACTGCAAGCCCGCGATCCAGCCTTCGACGCGCGATTCCAGCAGCGAAACCTGATCGGCGGTGAGGCCCAGCGCCATCACACGATTAACGAAGTCGGCGGTCTCATCGGGCGTGAAGCGCAAATCGGCCGCGCGAATTTCCGAAAGCCGATCCGACGCGCGCCATTTCGGCAGTGGCAGTGGCGGGTCCGATCGACCCGCGATGACCAATCGGATGTGGGGCGGCAGGTGATTGATCAAGAAAGCAATCGCGGTGTGAATGAGACGCGCGGTGATCAGGTGATAATCGTCGAGCACGATCACGAGGGGCGCAGGATGCGCCGCCAGATCGTTGATCAGCGAAGTGAGGATGGCTTCAAACGGATAGGTGGCGTCGGAACTGAGCGGTGCTTGCAGCACGCTGGCCGCAGTCTGACCCAATGACGAATCGACCGTTTGCAAAGCGGCGATGAAGTAATTGAAGAAGCGATCGCGATCGTTGTCGCGTTCGTCGAGCGAGACCCACGCGAACCGGGGTTGATCGGCATGGGTCGCAATCCATTCACTGAGCAGCGTGGTTTTGCCAAAGCCCGCCGATGCGGAGAGCAAGATCAGCCGATGATTGCTGCGCAAGTCCGCATCGAGTTGATGCAAGAGGCGTGGGCGTGACACAAGGTTGGGTCGCGGCGTCGGAACGTACAGCTTCGTCGCTAACAGCGGAGAGCGCATGTGTTAAGGGTGGGTTACGCGGCGCGGGGGCGGCTGGTGCGAAACAACAGCAGGATGCCCAGCCCGATGAGCAGGATCGGCCCGATCGCGCCAAAAGTTCGGCTGCCAAAGAACATGGCTAGCACGCTGAACCCCACCCCGCTGCCGATGGCCAGCCATAAACCGGCACGGGCACTGTCGCCTTGCCAGTTACCCAGCCGCGACGCCAGCATCAGGCCGATACCTACGAACGCGGGGATGAGCGCCCACGCATATGCCCACGAGCCCCAATCGTCGGTGAGGGTGTTGTACATGAAAATCACGCCCAACCCGATCATGATGGTGCCCGGCACGAACAGCGCGGCCAGTCCCGCGCGCGCCTGCGGCATCACCAGCACGGGGGCGTAGAAACCCGCGCCGATTACAAAGAAGATCAGCGGCCACACCTTGCCCAGAT
>JAUQXD010000945.1 GCA_030834835.1 Thermoflexales bacterium
TGGTTCGAGCGAGAGATCCGATGACGAGCTCAATTCCACACGAGTGGGTGCCCAACCAATGGGTGCCCATCAGCGTGTACGGCCAGTCGCAACCTTTCGGTGTGGATTGGTGCCACATGGGTAAGGAACGGTTTTCGGATCCGTTCTTCGTCGAGACGATCCAGCGCCGGCTCACTGTGCCGTTCAACCAATTATTTCGACCACAGACGACGCTCTATGATCTGGTCGAGCGGCAGGCTGTGCAGCCGGGCCTGGCGCCAACGGGCTTTATTTTTCACATGTCGCGCTGCGGATCGACGCTGCTGAGCCAACAGTTAGCGGCGCTACCCGATACCGTGGTTATTTCAGAGGCCACACCCCTGGATGGCCTGTTGCGAACAAGATGGAAAGACCCAACGGTGACCGAGGAGCAGCTGGTGACGTGGCTGCGCGCTTTGATTGACGCTCTGGGGCAGCCACGTACGGGCCATGAAACGCGCCTGTTCATCAAGTTGGATACATGGCATACCCTGTGCCTGCCCGTTATCCGGCGAGCGTTTCCGCAAACGCCGTGGATTTTCTTGTACCGCGATCCAGTTGAAGTATTGGTATCTCAAGAGCGCGACCGCGGCAGTCAGATGATGCCCGGCACCCTGCCGCCGGGGTTGTTTGACCTGACATATGAGCAGGTGTTCACGATGTCACTGGATGAGTACACAGCGCGGGTGTTGAACGGGATATGTGAAGCAGAGCTAGCCAATCGGGATGACCGCGGCCGCCTGATGAATTATCGCGACTTTCCGCAGGCTGCCTGGACCAGCTGCGCGGAACATTTCGGCATCGCGTTCACGGCACAAGAAATTGAGTTAATGCAGCGCGTGGGACACTTAGATGCGAAACGCCCAAAACAGTCGTTTGTGGCCGATAGTGCCGATAAGCAGCGGTCGGCTTCGGCTGAATTGCGCCAGCTGGCCGCCCAATGGTTGGTGCCTATGTATGAGCAGTTGGCGGCGGCCAGAATTGCACGCTGAAGACCCGTATGATCGAATGAAGCGCCGACGGCCATCGGCGCTTCATTCGATCGTGTGTTATCAGCCTGGAATTACACGTGACGTTTGCGCCGCCACAGTCCAAGCGTTAAGCCTAATGCCGCCACTCCGCCGAGCGCGATGGCAATGCCAGGCACGGCCCCCGTCGCGCTGCCGCGCGCAGCCAGGTGCTGCATCTGAATTGCCGTAGGCACGTCGAACTGGCGCGTAGTCGTGCTGTCGTAGGTCGTGCCGTCCGCGCCGGCCACCGCAAACTGCAGCGTCTCTTGCCCGTTGCAGGTGGCCCAGCTGATACCTCCGGGATTGGCGATGTCGGTTTTCCACTCATAGGCATACGTGCCATCGCCTACGGCCACTTCTTCGCCAAAGTCAGCGCCCTTCAACATTTCGCCATTCGAGCAAGCGGGATAATCAGTCCCCTCGCATTCGATGGCGTTGTCGTTGGTAGACGGATTGGCGTGGTAGTACAACGCGTACTTGTCCTCCGCGCCCGTAAAGACCGCGTTGCCGTCGCAACTAATGCGGGCCTCGAGGCTGGTTGAGTTGTCCTGCGGCAGCTGTCCGTACAGAATCACTTGAAAATACCAGTAGCTGTTGTCAGACTCGCGCACAACTTTGGCCTGGGCGATGTCTACGCTGTCAGCCATGGCCCCGTTGGGGCTGGTCAGAAAGACGCCGACGCTGGCCCAGTCAGCGTCGATCACGCCATCGTCGGTGTTGATTGAAGCAAACACGGCGAGAGCCGTGGCAGGCAGCATCAGCGCGACGCTGAGGCCGAGTACAACGAGCAAGATGCGGATGATGCGACTCGTTTTCATGTTCTTCCTTTCTCATGACGCCGGTGATCTCAGTGCGGCCCGATCGAGTCACCCACTATCGATCGGGGGCGCTGAACCGCGGCCGTACAGCCGATCGACGTTTACTAAGAGGGCCACAGGCCCTGGATGGCGATGATGTATCTGACCACCAGGTAGGGCTGCATGTTGTTGTGTGTCGTGCCGCTGCCGTTATTATTGACGGTAACACTGGTAACAGCCGCACCACTAGCTAAATCCACGTTGGACGCGCCGGTCTGGTAGATATTGCTGCGCCCGGTGCTGCCCGGCAGATGGCCTTGCGGCGTAGGGCTGTCGGCCGCAGTGCTGCTGCCCTTCAGGGTGGTAGTGGACGTGGTGGTGTGATTGTGCGCCGGCATTTCACTCACTGTCAGGGTATGGTTGGTCTCACCGCCGGTCGCGCCACGGGCATAACTGCCACCGGCCCCAACCGGCACTCGCCCGTTTAAGTTGGGCAGGTTAAACGTGCTGCCGCTGCCGCCATAGGTATAGCCCAGCAGGGCGAACAAGGCTGCGTTGCCTGAAGTACTCAACGATTGACCGTCACACGACAGCCAGCCGGTGGGCACGTTGTTAAAGGCTACCAGGCGAATTTCACCAATGAACGCGTTTGACATGTGTAATCTCCTTAAAAAATAGGCAAGGTTGATGTGCGAATCAGGTACGAGCACGCGAGTTGCGCCGGGGTTGCCAGTCCAGACTGCCCCAGCGCCGCCCATTGTACGATTTGAGCCGGAACGTCACCTGATCAGAGCGCGTCAGTTGCACATACCAGATGCCTGCTTCCTGGTACAGTTCGGTCACGGTTAAGTCTGGCCCAAAGTTCAGCTGTGGACCCTCGGCGGCTGACGCGACCTGGCGGGCGGCAATGACGCGCCCTGTCGCGGTCTGCGCCAGGACCGTTGGAACCACTGGCAGTGCCAGGCTAAGACCAGTGGCCAGGCTTGCTTTGATGAACTCTCTGCGATTCATATGATTTGTTTGCCTCCTTACAAATTGATAAGACAACGATCGAATCGGGGTCTGTTAATGGGTGTGGATTCACCTCCTCAGTGGGCCAGGCAGACCGATCGGGTTGGCGGTTTTTCCCCAGCCCGATTGACCCACGCTTCCCGGCGTGCGCGCCAATCAATCGTGCGTGCCCATCAATCGTTCGCTCGATTCGACGGCCCGGAATCTACCCGGCCGATTCGCTGGCACGTTCGCTGGAATTCCTTTGTCAGCGCGGCAAGCAGCAAACGTCGCGCTTCACTGTCGTGCAAATACGGATTGCCCGGCGATTGGCGCCAGGTTCAAATCGAGATTGCTGTACAGCGTAGCCGTGGTCTGCATGGATGGCGTCACGTCCGCATAACGCTCTTTCAAAACGGCCTCTACAAATCCGTCACGTGGGGCACGTCAGTAGAAGCCGTCGAGACCTGCCTGGGGTAGTTGCTCGCCGTTTGAGGCGACGCCAACGAATGTGCTCATGAACCTGGCACTTTGACGATTCGTGGGTGATTGCATCGGATGTTACCACACTTGACTCAATTAAGTCAAATTTTTCTAACCTGCCGAACACAGCGCCGAAACATTAATGCTTGTATGCCTCTGCTTCTGAACGAGTCGGCCGAAGTCTATCGATACCGCCCGATCGTTGCGCCGCGTCAGGTCGTTCGGTCTCGTTTGCTCCGCGCCCTATTTCGGCATACAATCAACCTCGTACATTTCTTCACCATCAGGAACCCTATGCCCGCCAACACCACCGAAATCGAGAAACGCCTGTGGGATACCACCGACGATCTGCGCGCCAATTCCAAATTGAAGTCCTCCGAGTATTCCATGCCCGTCCTCGGGCTGATCTTCCTGCGCTACGCCGATTACAAATTCGAGCAGGCGGAAACAAAAGTAAAGACGGTCGTCGATTAACTTGCGCCAGCCAGCGGCCGACCTGAGAGGTCGGCGAATAGCCTACGGTGAACGTTGATGCAGCCGTTGTCTCACACCCTGATGTCGAGGAGAGATTATGAGTGAATGAGATCTGCCACTAAACAATTCCACGCACGCCGTCGATCCCGTCATGAATAATCACCATACTCAAGAAAGGTTGTGTAACATGCGAAAGGTGCTAGTTTCAGTTGGTCTCGTTGTGGCAGTGATGATTCTCACCATTGGCGCGCCTGTCACGGCTGAGCCAACTATTGTCGATCTTGGAAATCTCGGCGGAGATGGTAGTCGTGCCCAGGCGATTAACAACCGAGGTCAGATTGTAGGCACTACGTATAGTTCTGAATTTGGTGAACAGGCGTTTCTCTGGAAAAACGGCACACTAACCGCGTTAGGAACAACCGAGGCGTTTGCCATCAACGAGCAAGGGAAGATTGTAGGTCGAACTAACACGGACACCGGCGCTACTCATGCTTATGTGTGGTGGAACGGCGTGGTAACCGACCTGGGAGTGATTGGCGGTGAATATAGCAGCGCCAATGCCATTAACGATCGGGGTGAAATTGCGGGCCTAACCACCATCGATGATGGCGGTACATCACGGACCTTTCTATGGCGACACGGAGTTATGACTCTCCTCGACGATCAGGGTGATGGACTCGGCCTTAACAACCGTGGACAGCTCGTGACAGGTAGTGGCTTTCTATGGTGGAAAGGTCAAGCGACCTTTCTCGGGTCACTTGGCGGCTACACGCAAGCCCAGGCGATTAACGACAAGGGGCAAGTGGTTGGCACAAGTTCGCTCACTTCTGGCGAACGTC
>JAUQXD010000946.1 GCA_030834835.1 Thermoflexales bacterium
TGCCGCCAAGGCCCGCACGTGGGATGCTTTGGTCGACGCCCTTTGTGAGGCCTTGCTGTCCGTCTCGCGGACTGATGTGCTCGCTTGGTTTACCCATTGCGGTTATGAACTGGTGTAAATCATATCGGGAACCGGACTAAGTGATGCACATCTTCAAGAAGCCTATCGATTAGCCAAGGAACGCTATGCATTGATCGGCGTGGACACCGATCGCGCGATCGAGACCCTGGCGACGGTGGCGTTGAGCCTGCACTGCTGGCAGGGTGACGACGTGGGCGGCTTCGAGAATGTCGGCGAATTGAGCGGCGGCATCGCGGCCACGGGCAACTATCCCGGCAAGGCGCGCACCGCCGATGAGCTGCGCCGCGATCTCGATAAGGTCTACAGCCTGTTGCCGGGCCAGCATCGCCTGAATTTGCACGCGTTTTATGCGGAGACCGGGGGGCGCAAGGTTGATCGCAATGAACTGCAACCAGAGCATTTCGCCAACTGGCTTGATTGGGCGAAAGCCAATCAGCACGGCCTGGACTTCAATCCGACGTGCTTTTCGCATCCCAAAGCGGCGAGTGGTTTTACGCTGGCAAGTTACGATGAAGGCATTCGCGACTTCTGGATTGAACACTGCATTGCTTCGCGTCAGATCGGCGCGCACTTCGGACGCGAACTTGGCAACACCTGCGTGACCAACATCTGGATTCCTGATGGTTACAAAGACTCGCCGGTTGATCGATTGAAACCGCGCGAATTGTTGAAGGATTCACTGGATAAAGTTTTCACAGAGAAGATCGATCCACGGTACAACCTCGACGCGATTGAAGGCAAATTGTTTGGTCTGGGCGTGGAAAGTTACACCGTCGGCTCGCACGAGTTCTATCTGGGTTATGCGGCAACGCATCAAACACTACTGACGCTGGACGCGGGCCACTATCATCCGACCGAATCGATCGCGGATAAGATTTCGGCGGCGCTGTTGTTCGTGCCGGAGATTCTGCTGCACGTCAGCCGCGGTGTGCGGTGGGACAGCGATCACGTGGTGATCCTTGACGACGCGCTGCAAGCCATCGCGCAGGAACTCGTGCGTGGCGGATTCTTGTCGCGCGTGCATATCGGCCTGGACTATTTCGACGCGAGCATCAATCGGGTGGCGGCCTGGACGATCGGGGCGCGGAACACCCTGCGGGCGCTGCTGATGGCGCTGGTTGAACCAATCGAGCAGCTGCGCACTATCGAACAATCGGGTGATTACACTCAACGGCTGGCGCTATTGGAAGAACTCAAAGGTCTGCCGTTTGGCGCAGTGTGGGACTATCACTGCTTGAAGCACGGCGTGCCGGTGGGCATGCAGTACATGGACGAAATTAAAGCCTACGAGCAACGTGAGTTGTCGCAGCGCAGTTAGTGTGACGCGACGCGAACGTCATTGCGAGCCGCAGCTGTATCGCGGCGAAGCAATCTCTATTTGTCTGGAATGAGATTGCTTCGTCGCAAAAGGCGCTCCTCGCAATGACGATACCAATATCGATAGGAGAGTAGCATGGATGGTTGGGCTGGAAAAATACTGGACATTGATCTGAGCAGTGGCGTGATCAAGACGTATCCGCTGGACGAAAAAATCGCGCAGCAGTTCATCGGCGGACGCGGCCTGGGCGCGCGGCTGCTGTGGGATGAAGTTGGGCCGGAGGTTGAGGCGTTATCACCGGAGAATGTCTTGATCTTTACGAACGGGCCATTGACGGCGACGGGCTATCAAACGAGCAACCGATTTTCCGTTTCGACAAAAAGCCCGCTGACGGGCACGATCCTCGATGCGAACTCGGGTGGCTTCTGGGGCATGCAATTCAAAAAGGCCGGTTATGATGCGCTGATCGTGCGTGGCCGCGCCGAGAAGCCCGTGTACATTGAGATCAAATCGGCTGAGGTCGTGATCAAGGACGCGGCGCCGTTGTGGGGCAAGCGCGTCATTGAGACAACCAAGGCGCTGGGCCAGAACGACAATAAGCGCAACGTCTTGTGCATCGGCCCGGCGGGCGAGAACCTTAGCCGCATCGCGGCGATCATGAACGACGGCCAGCGCAGCCTGGCGCGCGGCGGCCCCGGCGCGGTGATGGGCAGCAAGAATTTGAAGGCCATCGTGGTGGAAGGCAAGACGCGGCCTGACATCGTGGACGCCGATCAATTCAAGTTCATGTTGTATGAGACGCGCAAGTTGCTGCGCGCCAGCCCGTTGACCAGCCAGGCGCTGCCGGAATTCGGCACCGTCGTGATGATGAACGTCGTCAACGCCATCGGTGCGCTGCCCACGCGCAACTATCAGCAGTCGCAGTTTGAGCGCGCCGAAGACATCTCCGGCGAGGCGCTGACGGAGAAATATCTGGTCAAAAACGCCGCGTGCTGGGCGTGCCCGATCGGGTGTACGCGCATCAGCAAGACCGACAAGGTCGAAGGCGAAGGCCCGTAGTATGAGACGACGTGGGCGTTTGGCGCATCGTGCGGCATCAATGATCTGGCGGCCATCATCGAGGCGAACGCGATCTGTAACGATCTGGGCATGGACACGATCTCGGCCGGATCGACGATCGCGTGCGCGATGGAACTGACCGAGAAGGGCCAACTCGATTCCGAACTGCGGTTCGGTCGCGCCGATTTGCTGGCGTCAACATTGGAAGACATGGGCTATCGACGCGGGTTGGGGAATGAACTCACCGACGGCAGCCTGCGCTTCGCGACGAAGTACGGTATGCCCGAACTGTCGATGAGCGCCAAAGGCCTGGAAATGCCTGCGTATGATCCGCGCGGCATGCAGGGGCAGGGCCTGTTGTACGCCACGTCCAATCGGGGTGCGTGCCACATGCGTGGCAACATGTTGGGCCTGGAAGTACTGGGCTTACCCAAGTTGATCGATCGCTTCCAGGTGCAGGGCAAATCGAGTTACGTGATCCTGCACCAGAACGCCTCGGCGATGATCGATTCGCTGGTCATCTGCAAGTTCACCAACATGGGTGTGGCCGAAGAATACTTCGCGCGCGTGTTGACGGCCGTGACGGGCCTTAAGTATTCGACCAACGATCTCATCAAGACGGGCGAGCGCGTCTGGAATCTGGAGCGACTGTATAATCTGCGCGAAGGCTTTACGCGCAAAGAGGACACGCTGCCGTCGCGCATGCTCAACGAAGCGGTGGCGGACGGGCCGAGCAAAGGCTGGGTGAGCAAGTTGGAACCGATGTTGAATGAGTACTATCGGGCGCGTGGCTGGGACGATCAAGGCGTGCCCAAAGCGAAGAAATTGGCCGAGCTGGGTCTGGCTGACTTGATGGAGGCAGTGCGATGATCGATGAACGAATTTACCAACAATTTGCCGAAGTCGGCCGCGATCTGTATGAGCACACGATGATCAGTTCGCATGGTGGCAACCTGAGCATGCGACTGGGTGACCGCGTGATCATCAAGCGGCGCGGCGCGCAGTTGGGGCGTTTGAAGCCGCACGACTTGGTCGAGACGCAGATCGAGAAGAATGACAGCGGCGTGACGCTGGCCTCGACGGAACTGCTGGCCCATCGCACGATCTACATGAAGACGCCCGCGCTGGCGATTTGCCACTGCCATCCGCGCACGGCCATTGCGCTGTCACTATCGCGTGATGAGATCGTGCCCATCGATAACGAGGCATCGTATCTGCTGAAGAAGATTCCCGTCATCTGGGAAGAGTTCGCGTCGGGCACGCTCGAAATGGCGAACAGTCTTGCGGCGGCCTTGCAGCAGTATAAGGTTGTGATGCTGCGCGGCCACGGCAGCTTTGCGATCGGGCAGACGCTGGACGAGGCGTTCTTCTGGTCGTCGACGCTGGAAGAGGCGTGTGATATCATCCTGCGCGCGAAGACCATCAACGAACCGTTCATCGAGTATCGCGGGCTGAGCGAGGG
>JAUQXD010000947.1 GCA_030834835.1 Thermoflexales bacterium
GCCGAGATTCAGCAGTTCGATCTGGCTCAGGACGGCGACCAGCGGCGTGCGCAGTTCATGCGACACCATCGAAACGAAGGTGCTTTTCAGCCGTTCGAGTTGGGCCTCGCGGGTCACGTCGCGGATGACCGTGACGACGCCGAGCAGCCGACCGGGACTGCGCCACACCGGCGTCAGGCTGATCGAGAAGACCTGCCCCGCCGGCCAGTCGAGTTTCAGACCGGCGTGCGGCGTGCGCTCGCGCAGCAGGCGGATCACTTCGTCCCGCTGGTCAGGCTTAAGCGCTGGCTGCAGCAGGGTCTCCAGCCGCTCATTGACCAGTGGTGCGGCCCCACGGCCCAGCAGCCGGGCCGCCGCCGGGTTGGCGAGCAGCACCCGCGCCTCGCGGTCAAACAGGATCACGCCATCGACCAGGCTGGACAGGATCGCGCCGAGCGCATCGAGCACGCCCTGGGTTTCGATCAGCGTGAGGCCGTTCACGGTTCTGCCTCCGGGCGGGGCGTGGCCAGCCAGTAGCCGCGTGCGTGTTGGCGCAGAATGAGGCGGGGCTGGTCGGCGTCCGTCTCGATCTTTAAGCGCAGGCGATGGATCAGCACGCGCAACAGATCGGGATCGCCGTCGCGATATTCCGGCCCCCACACCCGCGCCAGCAATTGCCGGTCCGACAGGGTCTGGCCGGCTGACCGGGCCAGTTCGAGCAGCAAGTTGAACTCCGTGCGCGACAGTTTCACGGGGCGTTCGCCGACCCGCACCTGATGGGTGGCCAGGTCAAGGCGCAACTCCCCGATGACGAGGGCGACTGGCTCGGCGACCGCTGGTGGCCGCAGCCGTCGCAGGACGGCTTTGACGCGGCTGACCAGTTCGCGGTGGCTGAAGGGCTTGGTGAGGTAGTCGTCCGCGCCCAGTTCGAAGGCGCGCACCTTGTCGTCTTCGCCACTCTTTTTGGTGAGCATGATGATGGGGGTGTTGGCCGTCTGCCGGACGCGCTCCAGCACCTGCAAGCCGTCCAGTTCGGGCATGGTGATGTCCAGGATCACCAACTGCGGCTCACGCTGTTGCCAGACGTGCAGCGCGGCCACGCCGTTCTCGGCCTCCAGCACCGTGAAACCGTCCAGCATCAGGCTGCGCCGCAGCCAGGTACGGAGGCTGAGTTCATCATCCACGATCAGGATTTCCGTCGGTGTGTCCATGTCTTCCCCCCGTCAGACAATGGTTGACCAGATCGATCAGGCCGAGGCCCGTGATCGGCTTGACGAAGAAGGTCACAGCCCGCGCCTGCAAGCCTGCCTCCAACTCCAGATTGAGCACCGCCGTCATGGCGACCACGTTGAGCCCCTGCACGTCCGGCTGGTCCAGGAAATCCAGGCCGCTGCCGTCCGGCAGAGTCATGTCGAGCAGCACCAGGTCGGGCCTGTCGCGCCGGGCCAGCGCCAGCCCCTCGCGCAGCGAGGCCGTCTGAGTGGCCTGATGCCGCTGGCTCGTCAGGATGGCCATGACAAACTGCCGGAAGTCGGGCTCGTCTTCAATCACGAGGATGTGTGCCATGGGTCCTCCGTGAGCGGGACGCGTTTTGCCAGCGGCAGTGACAGGCAGACCGTGTTGCCGGGCGATGCGTTCGCATCGTCGCCCGGCGCGATCCAGAGCCGCCCGCCGTGCAGTTCGACCCACGCGCGACACAACGTCATGTGCAGCGCGAAGGGTGCCCAGCGGCGAAGCGCAAGGCCAGCGAACTGGTCCAGCCGATCGGGCTGATCCAGAATGGCGACGGCCTCATCTAACATCGGCTGACGGTCGGCCAGGTCGTGAATGCTGAGAATGACCGACGCGGAATTGCTGGAGATAGTGAGGCGCACGGGTGACGTTTCTGGCGAGTGTGCCAGGGCCGCCTCAAGGAGAAAGATGAGGACTCGCCACATCCGGCCTTCGTCAATATCAACGACGGCCGCTGGTTGATGATCAATCACCACCCGCTCACGACTCACACCGTCGAGTGCGCTGAGGGCCGACTCGATCAACGTCGTGATCGATACCGGCTCACAGCGGGGCGTCAGGTGACCCAGTTGGAGGCGGGCGAGTTCGGTGAGTTCGTCCAGGCGCGCCGTCAGCCGCGCGGTCTGCGTGTCGATGGTGTGCAGAAAGAGATCGACTTCGTCGTCAGACAGATCGCGCCGAAAGTCGATCAACGACGAGAGGGGGCCGGTGAAGGCAGCCTGCGCCGCGCCGAATTCATGGCCGAGCGCGAACAGAAAGCGGGCAGTCAGGTTCGGAACTGAAGACTCAGCGGTCATGGTGCATCACCTTTGCGATGAACTCAGGCGTTGGCGATAGATGGCGCTGGACTTCCGACCAGGCATACGGTCGGTAGCCCTTAGCGTGATCAGCCACTGCGCTCTGAAAATATCACGGATTCAGGCGGCGTGCTATGACAGTTCTGTTACAGTTTTTGGGCGGCGACCGACAGTATGCGCTACGTCGTGATCACCTGGCAGTTTCGCTCCACCACTCACGTCCATGTGCCGACGACCCTGATCGAACAACCCGCCAGCGCCTGCGGGTAGGCTGAGCACAACACAACGTACACTCATGCGCGATGACTCATTCATCACAGGCATCAGGGTCTGATAGATTGTCGGGTAATTCTGGGTACTGCATGGCCAGGTGATGCCGGCCAGTTCGTGAGAGATCGAAAACGTGAACCCGCTCGCTGGGCGGGTACATTGACTTCGTTTACGATCACAGAAAACTAGACCACCAGATGACTAGCACCTTTGCCATGTGCCCTCCGTGACGTGGTCGCGTTTCGCCAACGGCAAGGAGAGGAAGATCGTGTTGCCCTGCGATGCGTTCGGATCGTCGCCCGGTGCCGTCCACAGCCGCCCGCCGTGCCGTTCAACTAACGCGCGGATCAGCGTGAGTTTCAGCACCAGCGGTGCCCAGAGCCGCAACGGAACCCTGGCATAGCGCGCCAGCTGCTCGGGAGCATCCAGGATGGCAACGGCCTCGTCCACGAGGGGCTGACGGTCGGCCAGGTCCTGGACGCTGACAGTGATCGACGCCGGTTCGCTGGCCGCGACCGCAATGCGTACCGGCGCATCCGCCGCCGAACGCGCCAGGGCTGCCTGGATCAATGACACGAGGATCTGCCGCAGGTAGACTTCGTCCACGTCGACCCTGACCGTTGTCTGAGCGGTGAAGTGCACGACTGCGTCGGGACTCTGCCGCTGGATCACGCTCAGGGCTTGCTCGATCACCTCGGTAATGCGCAGCGGCTCGAAGTAGAGCGTCAGCTGACCCGCCTGGAGTCGCGCGAGTTCGGTGAGATCGTCTAGCAGCGCCGACAGTCGATCCACTTGCACATCGATCATCTGAAGGAAATGGTTTGTCTCATCGTCCGGGAGCCGCTGCCGATAATCGATTAAGGTACTGACCGGGCCTTTGATCACGGCTTGCGCTGAGTGTAGGTCGTGCCCAATCGCGATCACGAAGCGGGTCGTCAAATCAGGAGTTGGCTGCTCGGTGCTCATCATTTTGGAATGCCTCCCTGGCTGTTTCGGACAGTGGTGGGCCTGAGCCCATCATTGGAACGCCAACCGCGCCCCCCGCTCGTGTCATCGTGGCGCGATCACCAATTGCGCTCTGAAAATATCACGGATTCAGGCGGCGTGCTATGACAGTTTTGTTACAGTTTTTGGGCGGCGTGGGTGCTCAACGGGCTAGATCAATGTCCGTCCGTTGAACGATGGGGAAGAACTGTGCCGTCCACCCCTGGCTTGACGATGCTGGGTGATCGAATAAGCCCGCTTACCTGCCCATACCAGGCGAGGCCCAGCCGTGAATCGGCTGGTGATGCGCCGTGGCTTTGTTCAGGCCGCGCACTCCATTCGATCTCTTTTGATTCTACGCTAATTTTCGCTCATTCGACACTGCCCGTATGGGCGGGAATGCTGGAGACAGTGTGGTAGGAGTTCAATATCCGCACTAACGCGCGTGACCTGGATCGCCATCACGCGCTGCCGAAATTCATCGGGGGTCGCGGTATAGCCCGCGTAGTGCGCCTCGTCCATCGGGCGGAGAATGCAAGGGTAACCGAATATTCACAGGACGAATACTCAGGTTGCATGGACGCAATAGAGATGCCTGGTCCCTGCGCAGCGTCTCAATCCCCGCGTATCACCAGCGGTAGATAGACAAAGAACTTGGCCGGCTGAGGGGTCAATGTCGGCGTAGACGTAGTCGTTGGCGTCTGTAATGGTGTGGTCGTCGGTGTCGCAGTAGGCGATGCTGTTGGCGTGGCGGTTTCCGTAGGTGTCCGCGTGACTGTCGGAGTATGCGACCCTGTCGGTGTTGGGGTAGGAGTGTCCGTAGGCGTTGATGTTGCCGTAGCAGTTGCCGTCGCGGTTGGCGTGGGTGTATCCGTGGCGATCGGTTCGTCATTCACTGTCAACGGCACGTCGGCATGAGTCGGGTCATACCACACCGGAGCCGACCACGTGTAATCCTTGTTTGTGCTGCGAGCGGGCGAAAGCGAAGAACTGTCCTGAAACCGCACCACGAGCCAATCGCCGGTCGAGGCCGTGACCGTCACCGCCCACGTGCCGCTTACCGTATTCGGCACGGTGGACATGAGTGCGCTAGTGAAACCGTTCTTGAAGATTTGAATCGACCTGATCGCGTCGTTGGCTGTTTCCGTGGCCGCTGCGCCGGTGTTGAGGTTGCGGAGCGTGTCTGACGGATTGTTCCACCAGATCGTAAACGCTACGCTGGAACTGCCCCCGATCGTCTGCCCCATGTTCCAGCCGTTGGCGACGAAGCCGATCTGCATGTTGGCGTCTTCGCTGGCATAGGTCATGTGATCGCTCAAGCCGTGAATCACATTCCCCGCCGTGAGTGATGTCCCTTTCGACCGCACAATCACCGTGTATTCCGAACTGCTGGCTCCCCATGTATTCTCATGGTTATCTTGATCGGCCGCTGGCGAGAGTTTCCAGCCCATATTCAAGAAGTTGGCCCAACGTGTCAAATAACTTGAATTGGAGCCATCGGCGGAGAAGTCGGCGGCGGTGCTGGTGGAAGGCCCGCTCGACACCGCAAATGTTCCGAAGTACGGCGCTGCCCCCGCATCATAGCGATTCCCAAAATCCCCGCTCTGCGGATGATCGAATTGCGCCGCAATCACTTCACCGGCTGCGCCCAATCCTGCGACGTGATCGTAGTAGTCATCGGTATCATTCCAGTCGCCGTCAGGGTGATCCGTGCCGACTAACGCCGCCGCGTTGAACAGACTCCAATGACCGCCCGAACCAATGGTGCTCACTTCCTGGCCGGCAATCGCCACAAAACTCGCAGTGGTGGCTTCGATCGCGCTGGCCCGAATCGTTTGATACGTCGCCTCGCTCCACAACGTCGCCGATCCGGTGCGGTTCTGATGCACATGCGGCGTGATGATGTAGTAGTCAAGGGTGGACACGTTCCTGGTATACGCAAATGCCGCCGCTGCGGTCGATCCGGTATACCCATCGTCGCCGTCCATGTTGGTGTGAGCGTGCTGCGACCCGAACCAGCGTTCGTAATCCTGCAGGCTGGTGGGAGTGTGGGCAGTGGTGGCTGCTCGACCAATTGAAGCGCGACTGACCGACAAGAATAGGGCGAGCAGCAGCCCGCCGATCAGACAAGCCAAGTGCGTGATACGTCTATGGTGCGCGGAAGCATGGCGCATGGTGAGAGCATTTTACTCGAAATTGGGGCTAAAGCGTTGGGGAATCGTTGGTGCGGGCTTGTAGAATTGTTGTGTCGGTCTGATTCAGGGTTGGGTGAGGATGATCACCCAAAACAAAGTATCTCCCCAATTTGCCTCTTGCTCCCACCTGTGCCACAATAAAAGCGCCTCACGCTGTTTCCGCAGCCGAGGCGTTGGCCAACGCGCTCATGACACGTCGGCGTCCAATTTCATGATTTGTTGCCTACCGATTGAATTTGCGGAATATATACATTTAGTGCTTGTTGGACCATTAACTCAAGACATGCTTCTCCTCCACTTTTCTGACATTCACGATAATCGTCGCGCCGTTGATGCAGTTTGCAACGTTGCCGCAAAGTGGCGAGGCGCATATGTTGCTATCACGGGGGATGTCTGCCAAACAGACTCAATTGCCAGTCGTAGATATGATGAACTCCCTAACCCAAAAATCTGGCTTGTTCGAGGAAACCACGACGTATTGCCCAAAGAACAATTCGGTCACCTAACTCGCGTTCAATGGCAAACGCCCTATTTTGCCAGTCTCTCCAACCAAATCGCGCTTATCGGCCTCGACAGTGAACAGAATTTCGGTGACACGCGCATTGAAAAACAGCTTCAGAGTATCGGGGTGCCAGATAATGCTGATCAAAAAAGAGCTTTGGTAGTGTTGCATCATCAGCCCTATACAGTCTCAAAAGAACTGATTCTAGACTGGATCAAGAAGAATTTCCCGAACATCACACACATAGCTCTTCTACATGGGCATCAACATCATCCACCGGATTTTTATGCAGAGCGAAGTCGCGAGCATAGTGGGGGCGTGAACATCCTCATCTCCAACGTCTACAGCGCAAACACTAAATTCTGCAAAAAGAGGACTATGGGATGCGCCAACCTCTTTGTTATCAGAGATGATGGGAGCATGTTGGTTGAACCAGTTTTCGATCATCCTGATAGGGCATCAATTAAGCATTGCACTGAAGTCGCGAATTTAGAGCGCATCAATCATGATGGCACAACTCCGGCAATTAGGAATACCTTTGTAATGGTGGCCCGACCACGCCGCCCCGCCACTGACGATGAGGCGGTTGTGCGGCTTTCTCAACGAAGTAAGAGTAATTAATGTGGCAACAAAACCTCTTGAATCCATCCTCTATCGTGAACTGTCAATGGCAGAAGCGAAAGAGATCATCGAACTTGCTTCACCCCTAATGCAAGAGTTGGTTAACTACGCAACAAATGTACTGGCGAGATGCGCTACGTCACGGACTCTTTCAGGCAGAGAAGATGAGGACGTTGCAGCTCTCGCACTATATCGACATGTGATTGAACTTACTGACGGAATAGAAGTATTGCTGTCGCGAAGTTGTTCAAATCCTGCTGTTCCACTGTTGCGCGCTTCTTTTGAAGCATCGCTCGCCATCGAGTATATTCTCGAGAGCGACACAAACTACGTTCAGCGTTCTTTATCTTGGCTGGTAAACTATGTGCACAAGCGTCTCGAAATGTACGAGCGCTTAGATCCATCGACGGCAAGAGGTCGCGATTCAAAGAGGCTCTTTGACAGTGACTCCGTCGTATCCAAGATACCGTTACCTCCGGCAGGCGATGTGCAGAAGGTTATTGCAAATCTACAGTCAATGCTTAGCAAGCCTCATATTCAACCGATAGAGATAGAGTATCGTAAGCATGGGCGACCTGAATGGTATGAGCTTTATGGCGGACCAGCTAATTTGCGCGTTCTTGCTGAGCACTTGCAGCGTGGTGGCGAGTATGAAATCCTCTATCGACAATGGTCAACCAACGCGCACGCTCAAGATTTCCTCCCATTCTTGGCGAGAACATCAACGGGCGATTCCAGTATCCGGCGGCTGCGTGACACTGGCCCGCTAAAACAAATTGCGAGTTT
>JAUQXD010000948.1 GCA_030834835.1 Thermoflexales bacterium
GCATTGGGCAGGGTAAAGACTTCCTCGGTGGGCAGGTTGGCGACGAAGTCGATGCCGGTCTGGCTGCGCGTCGCGCCCGCCTTCCAGATGTGGCCGTCGGCCAGCCCGATGGTGAGATCGGTGCCGGGGCCGGTGTAGTGCAAACCGGCGTAGCGTTTGGCGTTCAGGTAGTCGCTGCGCTGATTGAGATTGCGGATGTGCTGCTGCCACTCCGCCACGGGATCATCGTGCTTGATGCGGCAGACGTCAAAGATGGCCTCCCACAACTGCGGCACTTGTCGATCGGCGCTGACGTTGGGAAATACCCTGGCCGCCCAGGCGGGGACCGCATAACCGGCGATGGCCCAGTTCATGGCGCTGCGTGAAACGAGTTCCGAGAAGGGGCGCTGCTTTTCCGCACGGGTGCGCTGCGAGATGTTGATCAGTTCCGCGTCCTGACCCGCCAATAGATCGGGATCGGCGCTGGTGATCGACAGGAGCGCATCGCCGCGCTGGCCGTACTCCGTCAGGGCGTTGGCCTTCCAATCGGGAAATTCTTCAAACGAATCGCGCGGCGCGTATTGAAACCGATTGAGCGTGATGGCTTCATCGTCCCATAACACATCGACGAGGCGGCAGCCCAGCTGATAGGCTTGCGCGGCGGCCAGTCGCACCAGCGGCGCGGCCTTGATGTCGGCGATGACGGCCAGCCGTTGCCCGGGCTGCAAATTCACACCCACTTTTACGATGAGTTCGGCGTACTTCTGTAGATTGTGTTCGAAGTCGGGAGGGGTCATCTTCAGTCCTTGTCGATCAAGATCGGCGCGGGCGCGGCTTGCTCCAACCACGCGCGCGGATTATGATTGTACCACTCTGTCGGACGGGGTTACTACTCAGCCATCGTCACTGCGAGCGCAGTTCGCCCAGCGCGCCCCCGCCGCAAAGCGGCGGACAGGGCGTGCGAAGCAGTCTCCTGTCGAGCACGAGATTGCTTCGTCGCAAACAGCGCTCCTCGCAATGACGGCTGAGCAGTAACCAGGCGGGATCGAATTCATGGACATGGTGATCTGGGCCTTGGTTTTGCAGGGCACGGCGCTGGGCGTGTCGGCGGCGGCCTCGCCGGGGC
>JAUQXD010000949.1 GCA_030834835.1 Thermoflexales bacterium
CATCAAGCCGCTGGGCTTCATAGGCGCTGGAACGGCCAGTGTCTGGATCACTACCAACGACACCAACGGCAACCTCGTCATCAACAACCAGTGTGCTAACACGACGGCGACGTTCAATGACTTTCGCAAGATCAACCTGTCCATCGGCAAGGTCATGATCAATCAGGGCTATGGCGCGATGGGGTTGTTGGCCAATCGGGCCACGCTGGTTTCGGCCTTTATCATCAAGGATCAGCCGGAACGCCCATCGGATAAATTGCAAGTGGACAATCTGGCGGTGAGTGTGGTGCGCGCCAGCGACCTGGCTTCCATCTCCGATCGAACGATCCCGGTCGGCGCCGGTTTCCCGGCCGCGCTTGGATCATTTCCGCCTGGTTTTACCAACGATATCAGCCAGTCGTTGAATATGCCGCTGGTCTTGCTCGCGTCGGGCGATATGCGCGTGGACGTGCGTCTCACCAATCGGACGGCCCAGGTCGCCAGTGCGACCACGTTTGTCAACGCAGCGCGCAACTACGACCTCAATGTGCTGCTGGTGCCCATCGTGCCCGCAGGCTTTTCGCGCGATCAGATGAACGCGCTGATGGATAAAGTGGATCGCGCACTGAGCGAGCCGAATTTTCGCTTGATGCCGACCGGCGGCATCTTTTCCACCTGGTCGCGCGATGTGATGGTGACCGATGCGGTGGATATTGGCAGCGACAGCTATTTCAGCGGGCTGCGCAAATACGCCATCCAGATGGATCGCATCCGCCAACGCACCAACAGCGGCTATGGCATCAAGTATGACATCGTGCTCGCGATCGTGGCCGAGGGCCACAACACCAGCACCACGCCCGGCTCATCGTTCCGACCTGAAACATCGGCCGACGGCAACTTCTGGCTCGGCATCCCCGACGCGCTATGTGACTTTGGCAATGATGTCGTCCACACGGTCAGTCTCGGCTTGCTTGGCTCGGACGACGGCTGCCACCTGGATTATCCGGTGAAGGTGGGCTGGGTGGAAGCCAAAGACGAGCCAGATACACTGGGCCGCGTGATGTCGCACGAGCTGGGGCATATCCTCAACCTGGTGGACAACGGTACTGCCAATTTTGACTCTGACAACGAAGACCATTCGCGCAACGACGAGATTGGCAACGGGACCTGCGACTCGGGCGCGATCATGGATCAATCGCTCACGTTCATCCAGGCGGACAATATCGTCGGGCCGGTGGTCAACCCGATGCGCGGCACGCAGCTGCGGCAGACTGACATGGGCAACTTGAGCAGTCTTCAGCGGCCCAAGGCCATCATGAGCTATGCCTGCGGGCGCAAGGTGTACAACACGTTCTTCGAGCCGGCCGACCTGGCCTACGAGCAGTCCTATCAGAACGTGACCGGCTTGCTGCGACAGCCGCCGTTGCTTCGCAGCGGACAGGCTGCTGCGACGTTGACAACCGAGCCGCAGGCGCGCGTGATTCCCGGCCCGCGCCTCCACGTCTCTGGCTTGATCACCAGCACGGGTGCTGTCGCAACCGGCGCTATCAACCGCGTCGAGACGCTGGACGATGACGCGCCGATCAGCGCGCCGATCCTCACCGGCTACTGGTTGGTGCAGCAAGATGCCAGCGGCGCGGAATTGATGCGCTGGCCCGTGATGCCCGCCTTTGGCGAGATCGAGGATCGGACAGCCGCGCCGGCCGCGCCGGATGCCCCAGGGTATGGCTTTTTCGGCGTCACCATGACACGAACTCAGAATGTAGCCTCGCTGGCGCTGCTTAAGGACAACGTGCTGCTGGCGACGTTCACGGCGGGCGCGAATCCGCCGATCGTGACACTCACCAGTCCCAGCGGTGGCGAAGACTATGCGAGCGGCAGTGTGCCTGTCGCCTGGACGGCAACGGATCCCGACAGTGATCTGCTCGAAGTATCGATCGACTTTTCCGGCGACAATGGGGCAACGTGGCAACCCGTGGCAGCGGCTACCGACAGTGGCACAACTGACATCCCCTTAGAACAGTTGCAAGGCACCAATGGCGCGACAGCCTACATCCGGGTGGTGGCCAGTGATGGCTTGACGCAAACCGTCGCGGCATCGGGTGGATTCACGATAGCGCCCCAGCCACCACGCGCGGTGATCCTCAACCCCACCGGGGAAAGCACCGCGCTGGAGAGCCAGGCCGTTACCTTGTATGGACAAGGCGTGGATAGTCAACAGGGTATCTTGACCGGTACCCATCAACTGACCTGGATTAGCGACCGCGATGGGCTGTTGGGCACCGGCCGTCAGGTGGACGCACTGCTCAGCGTTGGCCTGCACACGCTTACGCTCCAGGCCGAGAATAGTGCGGGCTTGACGGCGACAACATACATCACGCTGACGGTCCTGGGCGACTATGATGGCGACGGCGTGCCGGACACGATCGAATCCAGTAGCGGCCTGAACCCGCTGACAGCGGTGGATGCCTTGAGCGATGCGGATGGTGATGGATTGATCAACGCCGTGGAACAAACCTATGGGACTGATTCCAACAATCCCGATAGCGACGGCGATGGTCGAAGTGATGGCGAAGAAGTCGCGCAGGGCACTGACCCGCTCGCGATGGATACACCCACGCCCGATCAGCTGACGGTCAGCCCGGCGACACTGGTCTTTACAGCCGACCTGTCCCTTGACACCACGTTGCCCCAGCGCTGGGTGCAGGTGCTGAGCGGCGTCCCGGCGACGTGGACGGTGACGAGCAGCGCGGCCTGGCTGCATGTTTTCCCACTGAGCGGGATAACGCCAGCGCCGCAGACCGTCATGGTCGATCCCTCGGCCGTGGGTGAAGGAACCTACACGGCCATGCTGACTTATAGCTCGACACAGTTGGGTAGCAGTGTGACATTGCCGATCACGGTTACAGTGATCAATAAAGCCAGCTACTGCGATGCCAACCGCGACTGCGCAACGGATCAACAAGATACAGCAGCAGTGCAGGCGCACGTGGGCGCGGCTTACGGACAGCCAGCCTATCGACAGCAATACGATCTCACCCGTGATGGCGTGATTAACCCGCAGGATGTGTTGCTCGTCAGCGTATGTCTGACCCCGCAGGGAGAAGTGAAGCGCGTGTTCCTGCCGCTCGTTTGGCGCTAAGCCGTTGAGCAGACTGGCTCCCCATTCATCGCAACTTGAAAGCGCCGGATG
>JAUQXD010000950.1 GCA_030834835.1 Thermoflexales bacterium
CCGACAAATTTCTAGCGTCGCGCATCACGCTCAGGACTGCCCGGTTTGCAGTGGCGCTCAGTCTCACAGTGTCGAGTTAGTCAAGTGACTAATTCAGGGTAGTAGGCCATCCCGCCAATGGATAGGCGGCGATCGACCGGGCATGATTACTGAGCCGGCGGCGGGTTCAAATGCCAGCAGGTCTGGTTGGCGTCATGTTGGTGATATGTCGGCGATATGTTGATGAATGGTAAGAGTTGCGTCTACATAGTCTGAACACGGCCAATTTCGACCAAAATGACACGCTTTCCTTACCGTGCCCGGCAGTGACTCATGCTAAAATAGATTACCTTTTGGAGCAAACCATGACTGATCCACGAATACTGGTCGTCGACGATAGTGAGATTATCCGCGAGATGTTAGCGTCGTATCTGGGGACGCTGGGCTATCGGGTCGACGTGGCCGCCGACGGCCAATCGGCGCTGGACAAATTTCTGATCTTTCGCTATCAACTGATTATCAGCGATCTCCAGATGCCGTATATCGACGGGCTGTCACTGCTCAAACAGATCAAAGCGATTGCGACTGAAACGCAGGTCATCATTCTGACGGGCCATGCCACGCTGGATTCAGCCGTCGAGGCGCTGCGGCTGGGGGCGTATGATTATCAGTTTAAGCCGCTGGAAAACATGGAGTCGTTCGCGCGGTTGGTCGATAGGGCGCTGAAGCATCACGGGTTATTGGCGGAGAACGAGCGATTGCTTGAAGAGCTGCGGCAGGCCAACACGCAGCTTGAATCGCAAGTCGCTGAACGCACGGCCAGACTGCAAATTGCCAACGAATCGCTGCGCAGCCTGGATCGATTGAAGAACGATTTTATTTCGGTGGTATCGCATGAATTGCGCACACCGCTGGCCGCCATCGTGCTTGAGACGCAGCTGTTGACGCAGGACACCCGGGCGCTGCCCCCTGATAAGCTGGTGCACGCTTACTCGGCGCTGGCGACCAACACCCGGCGTTTGCAGATTCAGATCGACAATCTGCTGGACTTTGCGTTGATCGAGCGGGGCGAGCTGGACTTGAATTTCAAGCCGTGCTCCATGAATCAGATCGCTCGCGACGTGGTGGATCTGTATGAAACACGCGCGGCGGAGAAGCACCTGAATTTCTCACTGAGTTTGCCGCCCACGACCGCACTCGCGGTCATCGCCGACGGGCCGCGCCTCCGCAGCGCGCTGGTGCATCTGGTGGATAATGCGGTCAAGTTCACGCCGGACGGCGGCACGATTACGATCAGCGTGCATGGCATGGCCACCATGCCGGGCGGCACCGAACCGGCGGTCGCCCTGGCGGTGCGGGACAACGGCATTGGCATTCCGCTCGATTTGCAGCAGAAGTTGTTCACCGGTTTCAGTCAGGCCGATATGAGCACGACGCGCCGCTATGGCGGCATGGGCATCGGCCTGGCGCTGGCCGCCCGCATCGTGGCTGCGCATCGCGGCAAGATCACGTTTAAGAGCGAACCGGGCAACGGCAGTCTATTTGCGTTGTGGGTGCCGACCCGCCAGCCGGAGACTTATCCATCGCAAGATCTGTGGCATCCGGAGAGGGTGTTGGCGTCGGTGCAGTGATCAATCAGGCGTCGATCGTCTTCAGCAGTGACCACACGTAGTCATGGGCCTGTTGCACGGCAGGCAGTTGCAGCCGGGCCGCAGCCTCGTCCGCTTCACCTTTCCCCGCCGGGTTGTTCATGACCACACACACGCTTTTGTAACCGCGCCATAATGCCGCGCCGATAGGGGTGGGGCGCAGTGTGGCGATGGGCCGGAGGGGCTGCCCGGTCCGATCGGTTGCGGTGCGCGCGATCAAATCCCGCACTTCCCCGCGCGTTGTTCGCGGCAGCCAGCCCTCGCGATTCACGTAAGTCACCTGATCGCCTCGCCCGACCCGTTGACAGCCGATGAACCACGCGGTGTTCGACAACGCCGATTGGCGCTGCATGAACCAGCGCAGGCCGCCGTCATCTAGCGTATGACTCCCCGCACACACGATCCATACTTCGGTTTGGCTGAGCGGCGCTTCGCATAACTGCCCGGCCAGCGCCATCACTAGGCCAACGCCTGAGGCATTGTCGTTTGCGCCCGCGCTGAAGTCGCCCTGATCGGCCTGAATCGTCAGGAGCAGGCCCGCACTCTGCACCAGGCCACACAGGCCCGCCGCTACAAAGGCAAAGTCCCACGCTTCCAACCCCCCCAGCACGAAAAGTACTACACTCAGCAACAGGCTGGCAGCCGCCAACCGCAGCGCGCCATAGAATAGCCGCGTGCGGCGCGGCGTGCGAAAGACCTTGTTCGCGGGGAAAGTGTCCAGGTTGGCGACGAGCACGACGTGTTGTTTGGCCGCGTCGGCTGCGGCGATGTGCCCGACGGTCGTGTGGCTGGTGGCGGTTGAGAGCCAATGTCGCAGCGGATGCTGATGGTAGGTGGCAATGCGATAGACCGTCCACGCGCTGAAGGCGCAGAGTGCCGCGCCGATCGCTGCGCCGATGGCGGGCATGCGGGTCAGATAGAAGCTGCCCCAACACGCAATTGTGCCCCAGATGGCCAGCGAAAATACGATGGTCAGCGGCAGCCAGGCGCTGCGCGGCGAGCGGAACGCTTCGACACGCGCGTCGCTGATGCCGGATTGTTGGAGTTGATCGCGGGTGTATTCGGCGGCGCGTTTTTCTTCGGGCGTGGTCGCGCCGCGTGGGCCAATCTGCTCGGAGAGGAATTGGGCATGGCTGAGAGCCTGTTTAGCCCATTGAGTGTCTGTTGGCATGGTAGGTTAGGAAACAAGTAGGCAAGTAGACAAGCAGGCAAGGAAACAGGTGAATCCAGCGTAACCTTGTTTCCTTGCCTACTTATTTCCTTGTCTACTTCTTTATGGCATCCACGACACGCGCTGCACGGCCCAATTGCCACCCTGCGGCGCGATGGCGATCCTGGTTAGTTCAGTGCCGTCGTATTTGGCAATGTACACGCTCCACGTGCCGTCGCGATCGGACAGGAAGGCCACGTGCGCGCCATCGGGTCCCCACGCGCCCGCAATATCGTTGCCGACGCCGCTGGTGACTTGCTGCACGCCGCCGGCCGTGTTGCAGAAGAATAGATCGTAATCGCCGCTGACGTTGGAGTAATACGAAATGTTGAAGCCGTCCGGCGACCACGACGATGGCACATCGTTGGCGCTGCCGGTCAGACGCACAGGCGGATCAGATTTGTCCGGGTTGCGGAACATGATGCCGCATGTGCCGCCGGTATCGCAGCCAGAGTAGGCCAGCAGCCCGTTCGGGCCCCAGGTTGGGGCCGAGCCTGCGCCCAGATCGATCGGTTCGCCGCCATCGACATTGACCATGTACAGGCGGCTCTGCAGCGCGTAGATCAGGCGGCGACCATCCGGCGACAGGGTGGGCCAGGCTGCGCCTGCCGGTGCGACATTGCGATTGCCTACATACAGGCCGCCGCCCGTCCGATAGGCCACCTGCGAACCCGATCGTTCCAGTTCGGGCTGATCGCCATAGGCCGCCGTATAAACGATCGGGTTGCCGGCGCTGGCCGCATCGATGCGCTGGCCGCTGGCATCAGCCACCGGATAAGCTAATCGACCTGTGAACAATCCGGCTAGCGATTGCGCCGTGCCGCTGATGGGCGCGGGCGTGGCGGTCAGGCAGATCTGTGTGGCCTGCTCGAGTTTGCCTTGCAGCGTCGCGTTGGGCTGCAACTTCAACGCTTCGGCGTATTGCTTTTCGGCGGAGCAGCTATCGCCGGCGCGGACGCGCTCATTGCCGTATTCGACGTACGACCCCACCAGTCGAGCGAAAGTATCTTTGTAGCCGGGCGCGATGGCGTAGAGTTCGGAAAACTGCTCGATGGCCTTGTCCCAGTTGACGTTCCAATAGCCGCGCGCGGTCAAGTACAACCTGGCGTATTGCGCTTGCAGGGCGGCCTCGGCGGGCAGGGAACGAATGTACGCAGCCTGATCGAGATAGGCAATGGCCTCTTCCAATCGATCGGTTTTGACCAGTTCCAGACCATAGGTGACGGAGGCATCGAACAGATACTGGCTGACCTGCGCGGCCTGATAGGCGGGATCGATCGATCGGACTTGAGCGAGCGCATCAATGGCGGTCGCCCATTTTTGGGCTTGATACGCGGCGACGCCGGTTTGATACAGTTGATCGATCGCGCTGGTCAACGCCGCCGACGTAGGCGTGGGTTTGACCGTTAAGCGCTCGGTCACTTGCGCGATCTGTTCCTGCACGCCGGGATAAGTCGGTTCCAGGCGCAGCACGTACTCGAAGTCAGCCTTAGCCAGTTCGAGCCGGCCGCTGGCGAAATTCGCAAGACCTTCCTGGTAATACCGATCGGCCTGCGCCTGCCGATCGGTTTCTCGATCTTGCAGGCCGACGACGACGCCGCCAACCGCCGACGCGACGATCAACGTGAGCAGACCACACGAAAATAAGGCGATCAGCAGGGTAGTCGTTGAGATCCGCCGGGCGGTGCGGCGATTGGGGTGAGCCGCTGGCTGCGGGGTGGTCGCAGACAATGGCGAGGTCTGCGATTTGTCCAGCAATGCGCCGCAGTTGCCACAGACAAAATCGGCGGCGGCAACTTGAGCGCCGCATTCACGACAATTCATACAGTCTCCACACGCCCCGCCTGATTCGCACGCCGGAACTTCTTGTGGTCGCAGTAGATCACAGTTTGAAGCAGAGCGGGCTCCCACGCCCGCGTATCCGGCAGCGTGGGAGCCGCC
>JAUQXD010000951.1 GCA_030834835.1 Thermoflexales bacterium
CGGGTTGCTGCTGGCTCCGCGCTGATCGATCGAGACGGCGGGACTCAGCCCTTCGATCTGATCGACATCGGGCTTCTCCATCTGGCCCAGAAATTGCCGCGCATAGGCCGACAGCGATTCGACGTAGCGGCGCTGGCCTTCCGCGAAGATCGTGTCGAAAGCCAGCGACGATTTGCCGCTGCCGCTGAGGCCGGTGATGACCACCAGCTGGTTGCGGGGAATATCGACGTTGATGTTCTTGAGGTTGTGCGTGCGCGCGCCACGCACGGTGATTTTATCGACAGGCATGGTTGAGTCCTGAAAGTTTTGTGGGGTGCAATCGGTGATTATAGCACGCCGAAATGAGCCGGGGGTGTTTTCTAATCTGATGTTCTATGGCAAGGCGCGGGCAGCTTTATAATGTGGCGCACCTTTACCAGGAGGTCAGCCATGCCAACCAAACAACCGCCTGCCGCCGCTATCTATCAACTCAAGATAACGCTGAAAGATTTGCGCCCGCCGATCTGGCGGCGCGTGTTGGTGCCCGACAACTTTACACTGGCCGCACTGGATGCCGTCATCCAGATTTCGATGGGCTGGACGAACTCGCATCTGCACGATTTCACCATTCCTGGGGAGCGTTATTCCGAACCCAGCCCGGAGGATTGGGAACCCGTCAAAGACGAGCGCAAGTATCGGTTGGGCGAGGTCCTGCCGCGCGAGAAGTCGAAGCTGGTGTACCAGTATGACTTCGGCGACAGCTGGGAACATGATGTGGTGGTTGAGAAAATTCTGCCCGTTGAACCGAAGCAGAAGTATCCGGTGTGTGTGGATGGAAAACGAGCTTGCCCACCGGAAGATGTAGGCGGCGTGTGGGGTTACGCTGAATTTCTGGAATCGATCACGAACCCGGAGCATCCGGAACATGACTCGTATGTAGAATGGATTGGCGGCGGGTTTGATCCTGAGGCGTTTGACCTCGATGAAGTGAACAAGACGCTGCGCCTGATCAGAATTTGACGCTGATTTCCCCCGGTGCTATACTCTCGCCCATTCACCGGCGAGTGCGACGCTGCTGCGTTACGCACTCGCATTTTGTTGTCGCATGCAATCGGTGATGCATCCTGAGCGGAGCAGCGGGCGTCCTGACATCCTCAGTGAGCGATCCATGAACGAACCTGTTCTGGTCCTCAATCGAAACTACGAGCCGCTGCACATCTGCAACACGCGGCGGGCCGTCGGCCTGATCATGGTCGGCAAAGCCGAGATCGTCGAGAACGGCCGCGGCCATATCCGCACGGTCAACGCCCTGTTCCCGCGCCCCAGCGTCATCCGCTTGAACCACCTCGTCAAACGGCCGCACCCGCGCGTCAAACTCTCCAAACGCGAGGTCTTCCGGCGCGACAATTATCGCTGCCAGTACTGCGGGCAGGAAAGCGGCCACCTCACCATCGATCACGTCGTGCCGCGTCGATCGGGCGGCGGCTATGCGTGGACCAATCTCGTCGCCGCGTGCCCCGCCTGCAATCGCCGCAAGGGCAGCCGCCCGCTATCCGACGCGCATATGCATCTGCTGCGTCCGCCCTTCGAACCCACCGCCTCTGCTACATATCTGTTCGGCCGCCACGCGACGCACTATCACGAGTGGGGACGCTATCTGGACGGGTGGTAGAGCCACCATTCTCGTCGCGTCATTGCGAGAAGCGCCGTTTGCGACGAAGCAATCTTCGCCCGATTGAGTCTGAGATTGCTTCGCACGCCCTGTCCGCGAAGCGGGGGCGCGCCGGGCGAAAAACGCTCGCAATGACGCGCCCTGCATTGCGTTGACCACCAATCGGGTGGGCGTGTGACGCGCGTCGTGCAATTCTTCCTCAATGCGACTATAATCGAACATGGTAATCGGTCAACTGGTAACCGGTCAATCGGTCAACTGGTTGATTCGCTGAATCGCAGACTCGCTGATTCGATCTCATGTCGAAACCCAAATCGAAACGTCCTATTTCGCCGCTTGAATTCGTGCTCATTACGCTGGGCCTGGGCCTGGCCGTGCTGGTTGGTTTGCAATTGCTGTTGGGCCGCCTGGTCAGCCGACCGACCGTGCCGGTCGCCGCACAGATCCTTCCC
>JAUQXD010000952.1 GCA_030834835.1 Thermoflexales bacterium
CAGCCGGAGCGCAGCGCGCCCGTGTGCTCATACACGAACCACTGATTGTCCGAGCGCGTTGAGCACACGACAATTTCCATGTCGGCATTGGCGTCGATGTCGGCCACGGCCAGGCTGCGGATTTCGTTCGACGTGCCGGTGGGCCGAATATGCCAGCCGCCGACGGCCGATCCGTTGGCGTTGTACACGTCAATGTAGCCGCCGCCGTTAGCCGTAACCACCTCCAGCGCGCCGTTGTGATCGAGATCGGCCACGACAATGCCCGGCCACAGGCGACCCGTATTCGTTGTGTGCCATTTCTCTGTGCCGCTGATGCCGTTCACGGCCATCAGCGTGTAGCCGCCCCACAGCACTTCCGGCTTGCCGTCTTTGTCCAGATCGGCCACGGCGGGCGAGGCGTACCAGCCGGTCTCGCACCAGTTGCCGGGATAACAACGCTGCCACTTGAGCGTGAGGGCGTAGGCGGACGCGGCGCGGATGACCTGGTTTGCCACGCTCAAAGCCACGGCGGCGATGATGAGTACGGTTGTGATCCGGAGAATTTTCATGGACGACTCCTGAAAGGGCACCTGAGTGCAGACTTGAGATAGATTGTACTAATGGGCGGGCGGCGATACTATAGGCCATTATTCCCCCACGGCTGCTGACGCCTCACAAAGTCATTTGAATTTTAACCGTTTCTGAGGTATCATCTGCATCCGAATCTAAATACGGGAGTCGATGCAAAATGAAGGTGTTGTTGAAGCGTGACGTTACCAAGTTGGGCAAAGCCGGTGTGGTGAAGAACGTGGCCGATGGTTATGGCCGGAATTATCTGATTCCGCAGGGTCTGGCCACGCTGGCCACCCCCGGCGCGTTAAAGCAGGCGGAGACCCTGTCTCGGGCCGAGCAGAAGCGGCAGGCCGCGTTGGCGTCGGAAGCCTCCAGTCTGGCCGAGCAGCTGGCGCAGATTTCGCTGTCATTCAAGATGCGCGCGGGCGAAGCGGGCAAACTGTACGGCTCGGTGACCTCGCAGAACATCGTCGATGAAGTCAAACGGGTGGCCGGTCTCGACGTGGATCGCCGCAAGGTCGAACTGCGCGAACCGATCCGTGCGCTGGGCGTGCACAAAGTCGCCGTGCGCCTGGCCAGCGAACTCGCGCCGGAAATTACCGTCAATGTCGTCCGCGAAGACACCTCGTACGGCGAAGCGGCTGCGGCTTCTGCAGCGGCCCCCGTCGTGGCAGAGCCGGTCGCCGCGACCACCGCACCTGAGGCAACCGCCGTGGCTGAGGACGAATCAGCCGCGTAATCACTTCGGATAATATCCGAAAGCCCATGACAGACGTCGGATCACAACTGCGCGCCGCGCGCGAAGCCCAGGGCCTGACCATCGCGCAGGCCTTCAAAGCTACGCGCATCAAATCGGTCTATCTGGAAGCGCTTGAAGCCAATCGCATCAGCGCGCTGCCCGGTCCGGTTCAAGCGCGCGGTTTTGTGCGTTCCTATGCCAACTACCTCGGCCTGAACGGCGAGACCCTGGCTTCGACGCTGGATGCGCTAGGCCCGGTTACCCCGGTGGCGCCTCCGCCGGTGGTCAAGCCGTCTGCGCCGGTAACCGTCAAGCCGTTGACGCCCGCGCCCGATCGATCGGTGCCGCGTCCCACGCGCTCGATTGATCTGCCGTCGATCCCCAAAATTTCACTGGGGGGCAATCGTGATACGGCGCCGGCTTCACCGGGCGGCATCCCTACGTCAGTGTTGATCATTGGCGCGCTGGTGCTCTTTGTGATCGGCGCGTTCTTGATTGTTTCCGCGTTGACGAGCGGGGCGCGGCCATTACCCACGCCTGATTCCGACATGCCCAGGTCCGGCGAAACCCGCCTGGCCGATGTGCCCTCGGTTACGGCTCAGGCCTCAGCCGCGCCGGTATCGATTACCCTGACGGCCAGCGAGCACGTGTGGCTGCGCGTCATCCGCGACGGGCAGACGGCCTTTGAAGGACTGATGACGCCGGACGAAACGCGCGATTGGATCGCCGCCGATCAAGTGATCGTCGAGACGGGCAATGCCGCAGCGCTGAAGGTTGATGCCCGCGCCCGATCGGGTGTGCTGGGCGAACGCGGCCAGATCGTCGCACGGGCCTGGAGTCGCAGCGGCAGTGAAGATGTGCCGCTGGCCGCCGCGCGCAATGTTCCGTCTGTTACGCTGTTCTCGTCCACACAGCGGCCCTGAGTTGTTTTGATAGCCACCTTGCGCGAATCTCACGAACAGTCTTCGTGGGATTCGTGTCTTTTTAGCCGGGGGAACCGTGAAGTCCAAACAGTATTTTCTCCTGTCACTTGGCTGCGCCAAAAACTCGGTCGATTCCGACAGCATGGCGCAGCTGCTCAATCAATCCGGTTACACACCCGTCGAACAACCCGATGACGCCGCGATCCTCATCGTGAACACGTGCGGCTTTATCGGGCCGTCGCGGGCCGAATCGATCCGATCGCTGCGTGAACTGGCCGAAGGCAAGAAGCGCAGGCAAACGTTGATCGCCGCCGGCTGCCTCTCGCAAATCTGGGGCACGAAGCTGGTGGAAGAAGTCCCCGGCATCGACGGCGTGATTGGCACGCGCCGCTGGATGGACATCGTCGAATTCACCGACAAACTCCGCACGACCAAACATCCTGAGCCACTGTATCACCTTCCCGAAGAAGCCAAAGTCGTCGGCGCGGATGAGCATGGCGCGCTGCGCGTGTCGGTGTCCGGCGTCAGTGCTTATCTCAAAATCGCCGATGGGTGCCGGCGGCCCTGCGCT
>JAUQXD010000953.1 GCA_030834835.1 Thermoflexales bacterium
GCCGTCTTTTTGTCGGGTTGTGTCATTCGCGCGGGGCGATGACGGTCTCCGCGGGCAGCACCGTGTTCTTGGCGATCACCACGATGCCGTCGCGTACAAAATAGAGATCATTCGTGATATCGGTGCCGCGCGGGAAGGGCTTGATGATCACGCCCGGGCCCAGGCGCGCGTTCTTATCCAGAATCGCGCCTTCGAGGGAGCAACCCTTGCCGATGCCCAACGGCACGCCGCCGGGCGGCGCAAAGCCAGTCGGGTCGAAATAGTCGGAACCCATCATCACCGTATTGCTCATCTGCACGTCGTCAGCAATGAAACCGCGCAGGCCGACCACCGAATCGCGGATGGTGGCGTGGCCGATGTGGCAGCCATCTGACAACAGCACGTTGTTCAGTGTCGCGCCGTCGATGATCGAGCCGGGCAGATGGCGCGGCCGGGTGTAGATGGGCCGGGCCGGATCGTGCAGGCTGAAGGGCGAATCGGAGCGGCTGAGCGCCAGGTTGGTTTCGTAGAACGATCGGATGGTTCCGATGTCCTCCCAGTAGCCGTCAAAATCGAAGCCGAACACGTCGTGGGTTTTGATCGCGCCGGGAATCACTTCGCCGCCGAAATCGTCGTCGGTGGTGGTCGTCAGCAAATTAACCAGCACCTTGGTCTTAAACAGGTAGATGCCCATCGAGCCGAGGAAGGGCCGATCGGGATCGTCGCGGCTGACCATGCCCGCCAGCGCTACGGGGTCCTTTGGTTTCTCGACGAAATCCACGATGCGGCCATCGGGCGTGCGCTTCAGCAGGCCAAAGCGCGACGCTTCCTCTTTGCGCACCGGCTGCACGGCCACGGTAATGTCGGCCTGGTGCTCCCAGTGATATTGCGCCAGCGCGGCGTAATCCATGTGATACAGGTGATCGCCCGCCAGGATGAGAGTGTATTCGCAATTGGACGATTGGATTTCCAGCAATTGCTTGCGCACGGCGTCGGCTGTGCCCTGATACCAGGCCTCGGATGATTGCGTCTGTTCAGCCGCCAGCACCTGCACATAGCCGCGATGGAACGTGTCGAAGATATACGTGCGCGCGATGTGGCGGTGCAGCGAGACCGAGTTGAATTGCGTGAGCACGGCCACCCGATAAATGCCGGAGTTGATGCAGTTGCTGATCGGCACATCGATCAGGCGGTATTTCCCGGCGATGGGGACCGCAGGTTTGGCCCGATCGCGCGTGAGGGGGAAGAGCCGGTTGCCGCGCCCGCCGCCCAGGATGACGCCCACAACATCGCTCATGGCTGGCATGCTTGTTCTCCTATTCGTGTGAGTTGTTCAAAGACCCGATCACAGCTGCGCTCTTTATATCACGGTCGCGGCGCAGGTGCAACCCTCAACAATCAAAACCGGCCTATTGCCGATCGATTGGCCCGGCGAAATTTCTTTGACAGGGGTATGTTTTTCTGGTATAACGACGCTGTCCCCGATCAAGATAACGGTCAGACAATTCCACGGAGGAAAAAGATGAAACAGCGTTCACTGTCGATTGTCATGGTACTGTTGATCGTTGCTCTCTTCGCAAGTGCGTGTGCGCCTGCGGCGGCACCCGCACCTACTCAGGCTCCGGCTCCCGCGCAGCCCGCTGCTCCAGCCCAACCGACCTCAGCCCCCGCGCAGTCCGCCAGTGGTGAACAGGTGTTGCGCCTGGCCACCACCACCAGCACCGCGGACTCCGGTTTGCTGGACGCGATTCTGCCTAATTTTCAGGCTAAATTCAATGCCCGCGTCGACGTCGTCGCGGTGGGCACCGGCCAGTCGCTGGAGATTGGCTCCAAAGGCGATGCCGATGTAGTGCTGGTTCACAGCCGCAAAGGCGAAGATCAATTCGTCAAGGACGGCCATGCCAAAGAGCGCTTCGACGTGATGTATAACGATTTCATTTTGCTGGGGCCTAAGGACGATCCGGCCAAGATTCTGGGACAGGCTTCGGTCAAAGACGCCTTCAACGCCATCCTTAACGCCGAGGCGACCTTTGCCAGCCGAGGCGACAAGTCGGGCACCAACACCAAGGAACTGAGCATCTGGACCTCGCTGGAAGTGACGCCGACAACGGACATGAAATGGTATCAGGCGTTGGGCCAAGGCATGGGTGACACGTTGAACTTTGCCAACGAGCAAGGTGCATACACCATTTCCGATCGCGGGACGTATCTGGCGATGAAGGACAAACTGCCCAACTTGATCGTGGTCGTGGGCGGCAACACTATCGACGAGAACAAAGACAAGACACTGTTGAATCCGTACGGCGTGCTGGCGGTCGATCCGGCGAAACACCCCGGCGTCAACTACGATCTGGCCATGAAGTTCGTGACATGGCTCAACTCGGTCGAGACGCAACAGAAGATCGCCGATTACGGCAAGGACAAGTACGGCGCGCCGTTGTTCTATCCGTCCTCCGCCGAATGGAAAGCGGCTCATCCGTAATTGGAAGTTAGAAGTTGGAAGTTAGAGGATAGAAGTTGGAGGAATGATTCGCCTCAGCGGTGATACCCTCCAACTTCCAACGTCCAACCTCCAACCTCCAACTTCGAGGTATTCCCATCGACGACTTACTCCGCGCCTTCAGCAGTCCCGATCTGATCGAGATCGTCGCGTTGACGCTGCGCGTGACCGGTTTGGCGCTGCTCATCGCGACGATCCTCGGCGTGCCACTTGGTGCGTTGATCGGCCTGTCGCGCTTTCGCGGCAAGAGTGTGGTGCGGGCCATCCTCTACACGGGCATGGGGCTGCCGCCGGTCGTCGTGGGCCTGATGGTGTATCTGCTGTTGTCGCGCAGCGGGCCGCTGGGTTCGCTGCGCTGGCTGTTTACCCCTAGCGCCATGATCGCTGCGCAGATCGTGATTGCGCTGCCCCTTACGGTCGGTCTGACGATGACGAGCGTGGAGAGCGTCAACCCCGAACTGCGCCGCCAGATCATCGCGCTCGGCGCCACCCGATCGCAAACGGCGCTGACGATCCTGACCGAGGCCCGCATCGGCGTAACGGCCGCCATCGTCGCCGCGTTCGGCGGCATCATCTCGGAAGTGGGCGCGGTGATGCTGGTGGGCGGCAACATTGCCGGGCAAACGCGCGTGCTCACCACCGCGATCGTGCTGGAAACGCGGCAGGGCGACTTCAGCCTGGCGCTGGCGCTGGGTGTGATTCTGCTGGCGATTACGTTTGCGGTAAATGTGGCGTTGATGAAACTGCAAGGCCGAACATAGTGCCTCACCCCGTCGGAATCGGGTATACTTTCAACTCCGGCGGCTGAATGAATACACTTCGCTTGATTCACTGACAGCGCGCCTATAGGCGCGCTGTTGTGTTGTGCCCGGTAGACCTCGGAGGTTTCACCCGCAAATGGGCCGTGTTTGACCATCTCATGAAACCTCCGGGGTCTTGACTGGCGATCAACTGTCTTGAGTCACACCTGATTAACTTTGCTCAAATGGAGCACGTACACATCGTGACGAATCGATTGGTTGGCAAATTTATCGCGGCCATTGCGGGCGGTCTGTTGCTCTTGTATCTGGCGCTGCCACTCATTGTGGTGCTCGTACGCGCGATTGAGACTGGTCTGGTCGAACAACTGGCGCAGCCGACGGTGACGCAAGCCCTGCGGTTAAGCCTGATCACCACACCGATCAGCACACTCATCACGATCGGGCTGGGCACACCGTTGGCCTATCGGCTGGCGCGCAGCCGGGTGCGCGGTCGATCGATCATCGAGACGCTGCTGGATATTCCGATCGTGCTGCCGCCCGCGGTAGCGGGGCTGGCGCTGCTGATGACGTTCGGACGACGAGGCTTGCTGGGGCCGCTGCTCGATCAATTCGACATCAGTCTGCCCTTTACGACGGCGGCGGTCGTGATGGCGCAGACGTTTGTGGCCGCACCGTTTTACATCCGATCGGCGCAGACTGGCTTTGCCAATGTGCCGCATCAACTGGAGGAAAGCGCGAGTGATTTAGGGGCCGATCACTGGCAGGTGTTCCGACGCATTACCCTGCCTCTGGCTGGCCCGGCGTTGCTGAGTGGCATCATCTTAACGTGGGCGCGTGCACTGGGCGAATTTGGCGCAACGATCGTCTTTGCGGGGAATTTCAGCGGCCGCACCCAGACCATGCCGCTGGCGATTTATCAGGCGTTGGAATCTGATCTGGGGTCGGCGATTGCCGTGGCCGCGATCTTGATCGGGCTGTCGTTTGTGTTCTTGCTGGCGCTGCGTGCGGTGACGCACGGCCGCGTGACACATCCGATGTTGTGAAGGATCAGACGGCTTCTTCTCGGCGCTGTTCGCGCAGCATCCACAGCAACACCGCGCCCGTTACTGCGCCGACGATCAGGCCGGTCACCAGGATACCTATCCCTCCGGCCAGCAGCTGCGAATTCGTGACAGGGATCAATGCCCCACCCACGCTGCCGCCCGCCAGATAGCCCAGCGGCCAGATCACGGCGCTGATAGTGGGCCACCACGAGCCTTTGCTGAATGTCTTGCGCACGACCCACCACTGCGCCAGGCCCGTGCCCAATCCCATAAAGGCCAGCCCGAACCAGATGCCCACTGCAAAGCCAAGCGCCGTGGCGGGCACCCACAGCGTCGATGATGGCACTTCTCGACGCAGCACCAGCCACTGCAACAGACCTACTGACAGCCCCATTGAGACCATTGCCAGAATCGAGGCGATGATGAGTTCGGGGCGATCACCCTGCGTCATCGCTTCCGCCGTGAGGTTAAAGGCGGCGATGATGAGGTTGTTGATCACATACCCGATGATCCACCCGACAACTGTGGCCGTCGTCCACCACAGCCAGTAGCGCGGTTGATTGAAACTCGTGGACACGGGCTGCGTCTCAGTCATGGGGGATCAGCATTTCCAGCATCATCTTGAACTCGCTCAAGATCATCGCGGTTGCGCCCCAGACCTTGTGCGATCCGATCTGGAAGAACGGCACTTCCACTTGCGTGCCGCGCAGCGTCCACGGCTCGCGCTTCACGACAGTTGGATCGAACAATGTGGACAACGGCACTTCGATCAACTCGGCTACTTCGCGCGGATCACACTTAAAATCCGGGCGATAGTTCACCTGGCCGACGGTGGGCGTCACCAGGAAGTTGCTGGGCTGAATGTAAATCGTCGTGAGGTGGCCCAGCACGTCCACTTCGGTGCAGGCCGCGCCGATCTCTTCGCACGCCTCGCGCAGCGCCGTCTGACGGATCGATTCGCCCGCTTCCTGCGAGCCGCCCGGCAGCGAGATCTGGCCGCTATGCGTCAGGCCGTCTTCCACGCGCCTCATCAACGGGAAATGCCATTCGCCGCCATTTGGGTACAGCAAAATCAATACGCCCGCCGGTCGAGCATTGGCGGGCGGATCGTTTCGCAAATCGGGTAGGTGGTACTCCGGCGCAAACTTGATCTGCGCGGCCAGCCCCGGCAAGGGTTGCTGCAGCGCAGCGCGAATGTCTTCAATACCTAAGTTCATCCTGGTCCAACCAACTTGAGAACGCAGATTACGCAGATTGTACGGATTCAAAAGATGAATCCAGGAAATCAGCGTTTATCTGCGTTCATCTGCGTTCTAATATTCTACCCAATCAGCTTGTAGCCCACGCCCGTGATCGTCTCAATCTGCGCGGTGCTGTGGCTGATCTTCTTGCGCAGGTGCGCCACGTGCACATCCACCGTGCGGGTCTGCCCGGCAAAGTCGTAACCCCAGGCCAGTTCCAGCAGTTTCTCGCGGCTCAACACAAAGCCTTTGTGCTCGGCCAGGCACAGCAGACAGTCGAACTCTTTCGTGCGCAGATCGATCGGCTGCCCGGCCACCGTCACTTCACGCCGCGCCGGATCGATCGCCAGGTCGCCCAGCCGGTAGACCTTGCTCGGCGACGC
>JAUQXD010000096.1 GCA_030834835.1 Thermoflexales bacterium
ATTGATGTGTTCATTCGTCGCCGCCTTTACGGCGTACCAATGCCGGAGAACAGCTGAATGCGGCCAATTACCCCTAGCTCTGCAAGAAGGTACGCAAATCTCCCATCGCTAAAGACTCCGTTAAAGCCTTTGAGGTCCGGATGAATCGTTGTCGCGTCCATCCAGACCACATCTTCGAGTGAGAAACTAGCTAGATCAACACGCGCTATCTTGCCGAAGCGCCCGCCAGACCAGTCGCAGCATGTGGCAAAGTAACCGTAACGCCCATCACTGACTGCCGAGTAGAATCCTTTCAGGCCGGGGTCGATGGTCGTCAATTCAGACAATACGGTCACACCACTCGTGGTGAAATTTTGCAGATCGACGCGCGCGATTTTGCCATGGATCACGCCTGGGTAAAAACCAGTTGCAAAATAGGCATACTTCCCGGCGACAAAGTGCGCATCGGTGGCTACCAATTCAGAGTCCACGCTTGCAAGATTCAGCACAGTGACGCCGCTAGGAGCAAAGTTACGAAGATCGACGCGGGCGATTTTCCCGTTCCATCCGTTGCTACCATTGTTTTCGTGAGGCGAGAAGTAGGCGTACGTGCCGTCTGTAAATCCGCCATAGAAGCCTTTCAAATCCAAATCGACTGCCGCCAAATCGAGTGTCGTGACACCGTCGGTTGTGAAATTCAACAAATCCACACGGACAGCCTTACCGTGCACAGTGCCACCACCATTAGGCACAAAATAACCGTAACGACCATCAGTGAATCCGCCGGTGTAACCATACAGGCTAGGATCAACAGCACTGAGGTTCAGAACAGTGATGCCCGCAGGTGAGAAGTCCTGTAAGTCCACACGCACGATCTTTCTGCCTGATGTGCCTGGTGCCGCGCCATTGTATCCAGGCACAAGATAACCGTAATGACCATCTGTAAAGCCGCCCCGGAACGATGACAAATCTGCATCTACAACGGAAAGATCAAGGCTGGTAACAGTCGTGGTGATGAAGTCTTCCAGATCTATTCGAACTAACTTGCTGTTCCAGGGCACAATATATCCATAGCGACCATCTGTGAAACCCATACTTCCCGAATGAGTAGGATCGAACGTCCTGAGGTCAAGTACTTGTGGCCGCATCAACGGGTAGTAGGGCATACTTAGTGCTGAAGCAGAATCGGTCGTCACTGAATACTGCGCATACGGCGCCGCCGTGACCTGCTGACGCGGCGTCAACACCGTGAAAGCGACATCGCCCGCGCACTTCACACTTACTTCCAGCCAGCGGGCATCGCCGTTGAAGGCGTTCGCACCATATTCGCCGTTGGCGTTCAACATCACGGTGAACAGGCTGTTGCTGACGGGCACGGTCGTGGTGATGGTGCTGCCAATCTGCATGCCGGTGGCGGCAGCGTCATATAACTTGAAGGTCATATCGCAGTTGCCGTTGACGCTCGCGCCGGCGTTCTTCAGTTGACCTTGAAACGTGAAGCCCGCGCCGACAGCGGCTTGAGGTGCGGAAGGTGCGGTTGCGCCAAAGCGGGCGTTCGCGCCACTCACCGTGGCGAGCAGCAGGATGATCACGACGAGGGACAGAGACAATTTGGTACGCATGGCAATTCCTCCAGGAGAAATTTGGGATTTTGGATTGGTCTATCCGTCATGCCCGAGTGCTTCTATCGGGCATCCAAAGTTCCAACCGGCAAGTCGTGCTGATCGGCGCATGGATTCCCGCGCGCTGTTGTTGTTTCTTGCAATCTCGTACAGCGCGCGGGAATGACGTTGCAGCGGTTTGATGTGTTCAGTATACGGGCAAAGTCAAGCGGTGAGTCTCAGATTTTGGGAAAACGTCTCAAGTTCTGAATCTGGCTAAATCCACACCTACGCTTTCGAGTATAATTGTCATGGAAAGGAGCGCGTGATGAGCACTGATTTGCACCTCCACCTGCCGGACCTCTTGAGCGCGCAGCTCGTGGCCGCACATGAGGCCGGTTACTATGACAGTGAAGAAGAGCTGGTCGCCGAGGCGGTTCGAACTTTCCTGGCGGCCCGGCCCGACGTGCGCGTGGCGGCGGCGTGCCGCCTGTATGAGCGCGGCACGGTCTCGCTCGAAAAAGCGGCTGAGCTGGCCGGTCTCAACAGCGTCGCCATGAAACAGGCGCTGCATGAGCGCGGCATCAGCCGCGTCGCGCCTGAATCGCTCGCCGAGACCGAGACGCTGGCACGCGCCGCGTTGCGCAGCTCGGGACGCTCCGCCTGATATGCCGACGATCATCATCGACACCGATTTTCTGAGCTCGCTCCTGAAGATCGGGCGGAGCGAACTACTTCGCTCATTCTATGCCAGCGCGAGCATTCGAATCCCGATTGCCGTCTACCGCGAACTCGCGCGAACGCAGCTACTGCCGGCGCTACTCGCCATCAAATGGCTTGAAGTCGATCCCCTCGAAGTGCAGCTGAACGAGCCGCTGCTGGGCAAGCCCGCTTTCCGCGATCTGGGTGCTGGTGAACAAGCGTGCATCGTCCTGGCGTGTGCTGCCACCGACAGCGTCATCCTCATGAGTGATAACAAGGCCCGCGCGTTTGCCCAATCACTGGGCGTGACCGTCGTTAATCTTCCGGCGTTCTTGCTGGCCTGCAAGATCGCCGGCCTGCTCGATCAGGCGGCCATAGCCCAGGTCATTCGGGACCTCAAAGACAAAGACTATTATGAGTTCAAGGCCGACATCCGTGCCGCCTTGCTGAGTTGAACTGGATACTCCACTGTCTAAAGACCTCAAAGGTTTTACAAGCCGGGATGCTTGCTGTACGGTGGGCAAGACCGGTCGGTTGGCGAGACCTGAGCGCAGGTTAGAAACCTTCGAGGTCTATGGCGATTCCCTCGCATTCCGGGAAATAAAGGCGAAACTCCCGGCAGTCTTCGTGAAACGCATAGACCAGTGTCGCGCGCCGGAGGCTGTGTGCCTCAATCGACAGCACGACTGGCTCCTCGCCCGGCCACAGCACGTGTCCGGTTTCTTCGTCGAGGTAGACGCTGGGTGATTGCGTCAGACCCTGCAGTGGCGATGATCCCGCACACATCAGCACGATCGCGTCGGTGTCCAACTCTGCGCAGCCCACGCCCCGATAGACATACTCCAACGTCACCGTGATATATCGGAAGCGGCGCGGTGCGGCACGCGGCAGCGCTCCGAAGATCTGACCGGCGTCAACGCGCGTGATGTGAACGGACCAGGCTGATGCACTTGCCTGATCATCAGGTGCCGCATAAGGCAAAGCAATGTTGGAGTGAGTCGTCAATGATAGACCTCCTCGATTTGCCTGTCAGTATAGAACGCAATCACGCGCGCGAGTCTCAAATCGGCGGCTGACCGTCTCAAATTTTCGGTTTTGGCGCTGCCGATGATTTGTGCCATAATGATTGCGTCTTCACGGTCGAGACCTGTCAGGTGGTGCAAGGCTTATCCGTCAACCGGGTAT
>JAUQXD010000954.1 GCA_030834835.1 Thermoflexales bacterium
CGCTTGGCCAACAGACATACCCCGTCGGCGATTGGGAAGTGGTGGTAGTCGTCGATGGCGCGCCCAAGGGCGTGACCGACGGCACGCGTGAGATGCTGGCTGGCCTTGTTACGCCGTATCGATTGACGGTGTGCGAACAAGATCATCTCGGTACGAGGGCGGCGCTCAATCGGGGCGTGGAGGCCGCTTCAGGCTGCTATTGTCTTTTCCTGAGCGACAACGTCGTGGCTCAACCCGATTTGGTGAGCGAACATCTACGCGTGCAGCAGGCCAATCGAGGCGTTGTGTGTCAGGGGCCGATTAAGCTTACGCCAGCCCCAGCGGCCGATTGGTATGCGCGCGAGTTTGTCGAACACTGGAACCAGCACTACGCCGGATTGAACGCGAGGTCACTATCGTGGCGGGATTGCAGCGCGGACAATCTGTCGGCACCGCGTGCGGCGATTATCGAGGCGGGCGGCTTTGCGGCTGATGTGTCGGTGAGTTTTGAACTGGAACTGGCTCACAACCTTGAACTCCGCGGACTGCGGATGATATTCGCTGCTCAGGCCGCTGTAGAGCAAATTGAAGACAGGGATTTTGATTGCTTGATCGCTGAGGGGGAACGGCGTGGACAGGTTCACGCTGAGCTATGCCGCCGCCACCCGGACATGCGGCCTCAATTGCTGGGCAACTTTATCGAGACTACATTGCGAACGCTGGTCATGCGACGGTTCCTGTTGACTCTCAACGTCTCGCCGCGCTGGCTTCGCGCGATGGGTCAGATCATGAAGCAACGCAAACAGCGCGCGGACTGGTTCAAGTTTATCGAGGACTATAGTTACTGGCGCGGAGTTCGGCGGGCAACGCCGGATCATGAAACGTGGCAGCGGTTAACGCATGGCACGCCGATCCTGATGTATCATGCGTTTGGCAAACCGGGCGAAGCGGGCAGTCGCTACATTCTGCCCGCGCAGCGTTTCGAGCGGCAAATGGCCTGGCTCAAGCGGCTGCGGTATCATGTGCTGAGTCTGGAAGATTATCTGCGCTATCGGGCGGAGGATCGCCTGCCGCCCAGGCGTTCGGTCGTCATCACGGCGGATGACGGCTATGCCGACAACTATGCGGTGGCTTATCCGATTCTTCGTCGCTATGGTTTTCCGGCCACGATTTTTTTGGTGAGCGACCATGTAGGCGACGCGAATCGCTGGGATGAGCCAGGCTTGCTGAGAGACAGAGCGCTCATGTCGTGGGCTGAGATTCAAGCCATGGTACAAGGTGGAGTGACTTTCGGCGCGCACACGCGGACTCATCCCATGTTGACGGCCGTAGCGCCCGATCGGGCGCGCGTTGAAATCGCCGGCTCGCGCGCCGAATTGGAGCAGGCACTCGGCCGGCCCATCCAGCTCTTCAGTTATCCGCACGGCAAGTATGATGCGACCGCGCGCGCGATCGTCGAGCAAGAAGGCTACTCGGGCGCCTGCACGACGTACGCCGGAATGAATTCTCACGTTACGCCGGAATTCGAACTGCGGCGCACCGAAGTTCGCGGTACAGATTCGTTTGCGCGTTTTGTGCTGGCAGTGTGGCTGGGCGACAATCATCTGCCGCCGCGCCGCCGGAGACAACAGTGAGCGACGAAGTGACGACCGACGCGGCCAAAGACGCCTTCATCCGGCGGCGCGTCATCGTGAATACAGCCAGCAACTACGTGGCCAAGATCATGACGCTGGGCATCTGGTTCTTCCTGACGCCGTTCCTGCTGCGTCAACTGGGCGCCAGCGACTACGGGCTGTGGATCCTGATCGGTTCAATCGCCGCCTACGGCTCATTGCTTGATTTTGGTATCGCTACGGCCGTCACTAAATATGTGGCGCAGTTTCAGGCTGAAGGGCGAATCGAGCAGGCGCGCAGTCTGGTGGCGACGACGCTGTGGCTCTATGTGGGACTGGGCTTTGTGGCTGTCGTGTTGGGCGCTGTGCTGGCGCCCGTCGTTCCGAGCCTGTTAAACTTGCCACTGCATCAACGATCGACCGCCAGTTGGTTGATGGTGCTATCGGGTTTGGGGCTGGGGGTGAGTTTGCCGAGCGCCACTTCAATTGCGATATTGCGCGGCCTGCATCGCTTTGACCTGGCTAATCTAGTCGGCATCTTTGGTATGACGCTGTTTACAGTGGCGACCGTTGCCGTGCTGCTCATGGGTGGCGGATTGCTGGGCATGGTGGCCGTGAGCATTCCGGTGACACTGGTCACTCAGGTTCCGGCGATCTGGCTCATCCGGCGCACCGCGCCGGAATTGCGCTTTGGGTGGCGCGACACGAACCGTAGTTTATTGAAGACAGTAACGTCGTTCAGTTCGGCTTTGTTTGCCATCAACGTCGCCGGTCAGCTCCAGACTAAAACCGATGAGATCGTGAGCGGTGCTTTCCTGCCGATCGCGAACGTCACGCCGTACTCCATTGCCCGCCGATTGAGCGAAATGCCGCAGATGCTCAGCGAGCAATTCATGAAAGTGATCATGCCGCTCGCCTCGCAACTCGACGCCCAAAATGATCGGGTGCGATTGCGGACACTCTATCTGACGAGCAGCCGCCTGACGCTCGCCATTTTTCTGCCGCTGGCCGTGGGCGTGATGATTTTGGCGCAGCCCTTCCTCAAAGCATGGGTCGGTGCGCCTTACGATCAGTATGCTTATCTGGTGGTCATTCTAACGTTGGCGAGCTTCATGACGACGAGTCAATGGCCGGCAGGCGCTATCTTGCAGGGGATGGGGCGACATCGACTGCTGGCGCTGATGACGCTTGGCTCGGCGTTGGCCAATCTGGGTTTATCGCTGCTGCTGGTACGCCCGCTCGGTCTGGCCGGCGTAGCGCTGGGCACGTTGATCCCCACGACGATTGAAAGCGTCTGTTTTGTGCTGCCCTATGTGATGCGCGTGAACGGAATTAGCATCCGGACGGTCCTTACTGAAATCTATCTGCCAGCCCTGCTGCCCGTGGCGCCAACGGTGATCGTACTGTATGGCTTGCGCGAAATCGCTCAGCCCGTTTCCTTGATCGCGATTGCGGCAACGGGCGGTCTTGGCTTGCTGGTCTACCTGATCGGCTATGTAATACTTGGCGCAGGCCGCGTCGAACGACAGCTGGGTCGTGATGCGTGGCTTGGCGCGATTCACTTCACTCGACGCCGCTTCGGGCATATAAGATCAGATACCTGAGTTTTTAACTCCGCGGGACTGCCCCGGCCCATCAGACAACCGCGGCTTGAGCTATCGGGCTCAGCCGCGGTTTGAAGACAAACAGGCAGACTGATCGCGCTAAGGCAATGGGGGAATGGGTGAGGTGTTCAAGTTTGCGAAATTATTCTTGGCAAAGTAGTTCGACTTGATCGCGGCGGCGAAGGCATCGATCGAGGGCTGCGAACTCTCGATCGGGAACGTGTAGATCGGGTTGTTATCATTCCAGTTAAACCAGACAACCGCTTTGATCTTCGGGAAATTGATCGGCAGCTGAGTCAGCAAGGCATCGGTGATCCAGGTTGCTTTCTTTGCGCCGCCATCGCCCGCCTCCAACGACGCGAACTCGCCGAGCATGATGGGTTTGGTGGGGGCCACCGCCAGTATTTCCTGGTAGCTGTTGAAGAGCCAGTTGATGCCACTGCCGGTAAAGAGCGTGTGGAATCCCAGCCACGTCTTGTCCTTGTTATATCCGTCCAGACAGGTCCAATCGACATAGGCGTCGCCCGGATACAGGGAGGCCATGGACCGCGTGGTGAGGCCAGAAATATTCGGGCACCACACCCACGTGACGTTGGCGACGTTATTCTGGGTGAAGATATCGTGGACGTGCCGCCAGGCCTGGATGTAATCACCGGGCTGATTGCCATTCAGCTGTTCGCTCCAGGGGAACTGCCAGTTCCCGTTCATTTCCCAGTCGAAACGCAAGAAGAACGGATGCCCCCAGGACTTAGCGCTAAGCGCCCATTGCCGGATATAGTTGTCGTGTGCGCCGGCGGTGATGGCGCTGAGTTTGAAATCGGGCTGATTGATTCCATCACCGAGATGCCACGAACTCCAGTCAAGGAGTGGAATCGAACCGTGACTTCTGACTTTATCGAACCAGGGCGCATAAAAACTCTGGTAGGTGCCGTTCATCTTCCAGGGTTGGCCCCAGTGCAGCACAGACATCTTCTTCTGAGCGCGGGTCTCGAAAACATCGAAGACACCGCCTGGCTGCATATTCTCGGTTGAGGGGGCCTGACCATCGACCAGGGCTCCCCAGTACACGGCCGGTGGTGCTGGAGGTGAGGTCCTGATAAACGGAAGGTAAACAAAGTGGTTTAACGTGCCGCCGAGATCGGTGGCCGGGGATGGATCGGCCTGACTATTTGAACCGGCCTGAAGGAGTGGCTCAGCGGTCGTTATTGCGGTTGAACTATTCGCATACACAGCGAGCGTTATAGCTGCTGACATCCATAGCCATGCTTTCGAAAGGGTATGCTGTAATAAGGCTCTTCGCACTGAAATTATTCCTCGCCGGAGAATGAAGTGACACGCTGTGCCATAGCTCAAGTGTCATTATATGATGAAGCAGCATAGTCACAAGATGACCTTGGTTTTCCCGGGTGGTACATATGTACCACATCCTTGAAGTGATCGCGAGAGATTTGAATATGAAACGCTTACCTGGCCTGGTTGTGGCAATTATCCTATCGGCTTGCGCCTCGCCCTCGTTAGCGATTGCGCCGACTCTTACCCCGACACGCCTGGCGACTAACACCGTGACACCGACCCGTGCGCCGACTATAACCCTAACTCATACGCCGACCATGACCCCAACCAACACGCCAACGCCTACGCCTACGCCAACGCCTGCTCCCACACCCGTGGGCCAGACTGCCGATTGGCGGCTGGTGTTTTGGGACGACTTCGATGGTCAGACGCTCGATGAGACACGGTGGACGGCCTGCTGGTCATATGGCTGTGCTACCACCAGTCCCGCCGTCTGGTATTCGGCGACCAACGTCAGCCTGGGCGGCGGCCTCGTTCGACTTAGAGCCGACAATCTCCCTCAATTTCAACACGGACGCCTCATCCCCTATACCAGCGGGATGTTATCTACCGGCGCAGGTCCAGACGGTTCGCCGCCCCGTTTTACAGCTCAATACGGCTACTTCGAAGCCCGGGTGCGTGTGCCCGCCGGTCGAGGTTTATGGCCAGCGTTCTGGATGCTTACGCCCGCGCAACGTCCGCCTGAGATCGACATCATGGAAGTGCTGAGCAAGGAACCAACGCGTGTTCACTTGCATTACCATTACACCGATGGGTCCGGCGTTGTACAGGACTTTGGCGCGGCCTGGGATGACGGAGATTTCTCAGCTGGCTGGCATACGTTTGGCGTGGACTGGCGACCGGACGCCATCATCTGGTACGTCGATGGTGTGGAACGCAATCGATTCGAGGGCGACTACGTAGCGGCTGAGCCGTTGTATTTGATCCTGAATCTGCAAGTGGGCGGCAACGATAGCTGGTCCGGTCCGGCCGATGCCACCACAGTATTTCCTGCCTATTATGATATTGACTATGTGCGCGCGTGGCAGCGGGTTGTGCCTTAGCCTGCAACCTCCCCGATCAGACCCTTATGTCCAAACAAGAACTCGTCTTCTTCTTCATAAGCGTCACATACCGGATCATAACGCACGTCGTGCCACGACCATTCATATCAATCCAAACACAAGGTTCGCGCGCGTGACTGCTACAAGCGATGCTCCGAGTCACCTCAACCCGATACCTGCGCTCAGCAATTCTCAATCCAGCAGCCGCGCTCCCGCTGGATTGCTAAATCCAGCAGCCAAAACGGCGAATTTGCAAAATCAGCCGGAGCGGTTCGGTTCAAATTGAGAACTGCTGGTCGGGCGATGTCGGGTTCATATACTCTAAACGGTTGAGATTTTAACAGTTTCGAACGACTGAAAGTTCCACGCTGACAACGTTTCCAATTCGTCGCGGTGTTTCGTGTCCGATACAAAGTGCCTTGCCGACTGGGTCAACTCACGGCGAATCTCACACCAAAAACAACACGGCCACTCCGATCATTGCGACGAACGTGCCGACGATGGTCTGCCAGCCAAAGCGCTCTTTGAAGGCGAAGTAACCAATCGGCAGCATGAAGACCGGCGGCAGCGCCATCAGCGTGCTGGCGACGCCGATCTCGGCATGCTGCACAGCCAGCAGCGACGCGCTGACGCCCAGCACCGGCCCGACGAGCGCGCCCAGCGCCAGCAATTTCAGCGCGTTGGGATGCGCCCGCACGACATGCACGGTCTCGCCCGCCTGCCGTTGCGCGAAGGTAATGAGCCAGAACGCGACGGCAGCGGCCAGCATGCGAATGGCATTACCCGCGAACGGCGAGAAGCCGCCCGTCATGCCCTGTTTGGACAGCACCAGCCCCCACGCCTGACCCGTTGCCGCCAACATGCCGAGCACGATGCCGCGACTGTGCACGCCTTGATGAGCGGCTTCGGTTGCGGGGCGCGGCGCGTCAGCCTTTGGACGCGCGGCGATCACCCACGCGATGCCGATCAGCGTGACGGCGATCCCGGCGATTTGTCCCGGGCGCAGCGTTTCGCCAAACACGATCCAGGCTGTGATCGCGCCGATGACGGGGGCGAGGCTCATCATCAACATGCCCAATCGCGGGCCGATGTCGGCGTAGGCGCGAAACAAAAATAGATCACCCAGCGCCAGGCCAACCACGCCCGATAGGCCTAGCCATGCCCACCGATCGATCCCGGCCTCGATCGGAAGTGGTTGCCCGAAGAGTACCAGATTGATTACCATCAGGTAGATCAACGCGATCACCAATCGCACCCGATTAGTGATCATCGCGCCTACCTGTCGGCTGGCTTGCGCAAAGATGACGGCGGTGAACGAGAAGAAGACCGACGTCAACAGCGCGGCGATTTCACCCGTGTAATCCATAACGACCTGTCAGGTGGCGCGAAAACAGCTGTGTAGTCAAACCTGTCGTGCGCCACCTGACAGGTTTGGGCTAAGGCCGCACGTGCCCCGCGCCCACGATGACCCACTTGTACGTCGTGAGTTCGCGCAGGCCCATCGGGCCGCGCGCATGCAGTCGTTGCGTGGAAATGGCGACTTCCGCTCCTAAGCCTAATTGTGCGCCATCGGTGAAGCGCGTGCTGGCGTTGACGTACACCGCCGCCGAATCGACTTCGGCGATGAAGCGCGCGGCGTGATCGTCATCGCGGGTGAGGATGCCGTCCGAATGGGCGGTGCTGTGCGCGGCGATGTGCTCCATCGCCTCATCGAGCGTGTCCACCACTTTCAGGCCTAGCACTAACGACAGCCACTCCATATCGAAGTCATCCGGCCCGGCGGGGCTGACGCGCGAATCGCCCTGCAAATAAGGCTGCGCCGAAGCATCCGCGCGAAAGGTCACGCCCGCCGCGCTGAGATGCTCGACAATGCGCGGCAAAAATTCGGCGGCGACGTGGCGATGGACGAGCGCCGTATCGAGCGCATTGCACACGCTGGGGCGCTGCGTCTTCGCATTGAAGATGATCCTCAGCGCCGCGTCCAGATCGGCGGACTCGTCGACGAAGAGGTGGCAAATGCCGATACCGCCGGTGATGACGGGAATACGGCTGTGCTCGCGGCAAAACTTGTGCAGGCCCGCGCCGCCGCGCGGGATGATCATGTCCACGTATTCATCCAGCGACAGCAATTCAGTCACCCGCGCGCGATCGGCGTCGTCGATGAATTGAATGCTGTCGCTGGAAAATCCGGTGTCGGCTAAGGCGCGTTGCAGGCTGGCTACCAACGCCCGATTGGAATTCAGCGTCTCGCTGCCCCCGCGCAAGATCACGGCGTTGCCTGTTTTCAAGGCGAGTCCCGCCACATCGACGGTGACGTTGGGGCGCGCCTCGTAGATGACGCCCAGCACGCCTAGCGGCACGCGCTGTTTGTGAACCTTTAGGCCGTTGGGCAGTGTGCTTGCTTCGAAGATTTCGCCGACCGGATCGGGCAGGGTGGCGACGCTGCGCTGATCGGCGGCGATACCGGCCAATCGTTTCTCGTTCAACAACAGCCGATCGATCAGCGCGGCGGACAGGCCGTTTGCTTTGGCTTCCGCCACATCGATCGCATTCGCAGCGAGAATCTCCCCGCAGTCCGCCATCAATCGATCGGCGAGTGCATTCAGCGCGGCGTTCTTTTGCTCCGTCGTGGCGCGCGCCAATTGTCGCGCTGCCGCTTTGGCCCGTTGGCCCATTGCTTGCATTGACATGGTTACTCTCCCTGGCTGGGTGTCATTCCGAGCGGAGCGAGGAATCTCTGGCCTGGCAGTCACATCGCCAACTGCGCGAGAGATTCCTCGTCGCGTCCTTCGGCTCCGCTGCGCTTCGCTCAGGAGGCTCCTCGGAATGACACTGCACCCAATTATCGCACTCACAACAGCACTAAATCATTGCGATGAATCACTTCGTCGCCGTAAGTATAGCCGAGGATCGATTCGATCTCAACGGACTGGCGGCCGCGCAGGTGCGCGAGGTCGATCGAGTTGTAGTTGGTCAGGCCGCGCGCGATCTCGCGCCCGCCGGCGTTGATCACCTGGATCGTGTCGCCGCGATCGAAGTCGCCGTCAACGTCGGTCACGCCGACGGGCAACAGACTGCGCCCGTGTTGCAGCGCGTGCTGCGCGCCATCGTCCACACGCACATGGCCGGTCGCGCGTCCGCCCGCTAGGATGTAGCGCTTGCGGCTCTCGATCGATGTGGCCACCGGCTGAAACCACGTGCCCAGTTTTTCCCCGGAAACCAGGCGCTTCAGCACATCGGGTTCGCTGCCGTTGGCGATGACGACCGTTGTGCCGGAACGCCGCGCCAGATCGGCGGCCTGCAACTTGGTCAGCATGCCGCCCGTGCCCAGGCCGTTGGCCGTGCCGCCCGCCGCCTGCCACAATTCCGGCGGGATGTCGGGATCGGTAACGTCGGGCACCAACTGCGCGGTCGGGTCTTGAGTGGGATCGGCGGTGTACAGTCCGGCCTGATCGGTCAGCAGCACCAGCAGATCGGCATCGATCAAGTTGGCGACCAACGCCGAGAGATTATCGTTGTCACCCACGCGAATCTCTTCCGTCGCGACGGTGTCGTTTTCGTTCACGATCGGGATGAGGCCGTGATCGAGCAGGGCGGTGAGCGTATTACGCGAGTTGAGGTAGCGGCGGCGATCGGCCAGGTCGGATCGGGTCAGCAGGATTTGCGCGATCGTCAGGCCATACAGTCCGAAGATTTGCTCGTACATCGCCATCAGGCGCGGCTGACCGATGGCGGCCAGCATCTGTTTAACGGGCAAATCTTTGGGTAAGTGCATCAGGCCCAGCCGTTCGCGGCCGGCCGCCACTGCGCCCGATGAAACGAAGATGATTTCATGTGAGGCGCTCTGCAAGTAGGCGGCCTGTTGGGCCAGCTCCACCAATCGGGGCGGGGACAGGCGCGCGGTGCCGCCGGTTAAGGTAGATGTGCCGCATTTAACGACGAGTCGACGAAAGGTCATGATCGAGCGATCTCCAATAATTGGCCTGGGCGATAGTATACAACAACAAGGCCGGTGGCATTGCCACCGGCCTTGTCTTGTCTCGTCGCGATTTCCCCCGACTACTTCGCGACGGTGCATCAGCAACCTAAGCCCTGGTCTTCAGAGCACACCGTCTACAGGCTGCTGTCAGTCACCATTCGAGCGGTCGCGGTTGTTCTGGCGGTGCTGATCGCTAACATGGTCGTGCCGTCCGATCAGCCCCGGTTAGATACACCAACCGCGGCATGGCTCCAGCGCGGGTCTGCAAGCGGCAGCCCACCTGCACCAGCCAGTCGCCCAGCCGCGCCAGCCACCGCCAGTAGACGCGGTTGGTCACGCCGGACCGATCGAGCAACTGCCCGGCTTGCCGTTCCGCGTCCACTGTCTGTCGAATCTCTTCAAAGTGCCGCTCCTGCGCCAGCACGTCGCTCCATTTAACAAACATGCTAACCTCCTGTACTGCTTCCGGCCTGCACGGTTGATCAGGCCGGCACGGGTTCCGCTAACTCTGCCAGACCGGCCTTCAAGCGGACGAGCCGTTCTTTCAGATTAGCCAACTGTGAATCGTTCAACACGGCCCACGGCCCGTAGTAGAGCCGATCGGTTTCGACTTCGGCTGCTTCTCGAATCTCGCGGCCAGCCACCGTGAGGGCGTAAGCGGCGTCACCGGCGGCCTCTACCCAACCCCGATCGATCAGCTCGGCCAACGCGGCCGCATGGACTTCCGGCGTGTGTCCGCGCCGCTGCGCCTTCTCGGCAAACTCGACGGCGTTCTTCACTTCGCCTCGCCACATAAAAGTGAACATTTCCCACGCGGGCGGGCTGATGTTATACGGCCGCCACGCGGCGAGGTGCGCGTCATCGCGGAAGGCGGTCAGATCGTCGATGGCCTGATCGATGTGCGCCAGCGCGACCACCGGCTTTTTGGCCGCCAGCGCGTGACTGATCTGCGTGCCCCACGCGTCGATGGGCGAGGTGCGGCAGGCGTCGGCCAGGCGCATCAGGTCGTTGGCCGTGTTGGTGAGATCGTCGATCGAGATGGCCGAGGCCAGTGCCGATTCCAGTTCGCCCAGCCGTTGATGAAAGGCTACGATCAGGCGATTGAGTGCGGCTGTGCCGCTATCGGTCAGGTGATACGCGCCATCGTCGGTGGCAGATAGATAGCCCAGTTTGGCCGCCACGGCCAGCGGCTTCGCCTGCAACTCGATGGCCGTGTACGGAGCGCGGCGGTTCATGTCGGCGGCGGTGACGGCTTCAGGCGCCACGCCGGTGGCGCTCATCAGCGCGAAGACCGCGCCTTGCTGTCCGGCGTTGATCGACTCCATAATCGGATCGGCGGTCGATCGAGTGAGCGCGAAGATCGCCTGCGATACTTCGGTCAGTAACTCGCGCACTTCAACGTTAATGGTCTTGTCAGTCGTCATGGCATCCCCCTGTCGTTGATCGTCGTAGATGGTGCGGCGGTTCTAACTGCGTTTGCTCTGCAAATAGCGCAACAGAGCGCGGAAGGTGTCGTCGACGTGATCGGCGCTGAGGCTGTAACACTTCGCGCCCTCGCGCCGGCGCTCTTCCAGGTAGCCGGTGGCGGTGAGTTGTTGCAAGTGCCGCGACGCAGCCGACTGGCTGAGGTCCAACTGGCGAATAATGTCGGGCGAGCACATCTCGCCCTGCTCGGCGATGAGGCGTAAAACGCGCAGGCGGGTGTCGTCGGCCAGCGCGACCAGCCGGACCAACAGTTCCGATCGGCTGAGGTCGGGCGAGACGGCCGCAATGCCCTGCGGCTGCCGTGCGCCGAACAGCAGAGTCAGCGTGCGCGGTGCGTTGGCGGGTGCATTGCGCCACTGGTTGTACTTCATCAGATACGGGCCCAGATGCGCCGACGGCACACAGACCAGCCGATCGAAGGTGCTGATCTTCTGACGCCAGTCGTCCGTCAGGGCGTGCCCGACGATACTCTCGGCGACTTGTACAAGCGTCTGGCCGCTGAAGTCGATCTGCTGGTAGGCATCCACGCACGCTTGCAGCATCGGCGTCACACGAGTCCATTCGGGCGCCAGCACGGTTTGCCACATGGTCTGCAGGTGCTCGACGATCTGGTTGCGCAGCCGGATCGGATCGTTGAGCAGGGCGTGCGCCTCCATCTCGATCGATTCGATCACGTGATCGGGTGAGAAGCGCTCCCTGAGGTACTGCAAGAAAACCGCACGATCCGCCAGTAGTGACGGCATATCCGTTGGCGCAGTCAGCGGCTCAGTCTCATCACACGGCGACAAACGGGCATAGGCCTCAAACACCCGGTCGCGCAGTGCCTCTGGGGTTTGCCGCGCCATGTCGTCAATGTAGGCGGCGAACGACGGAAAACTGCGGGTCGGTTCGACGGCGAAATACAGCCCCACAAAGATCACTTCGTGTTGGCGCAGACGATCTTTGGTCAGCGAGGCCAGCGTCCGCGTCACCCAGTCGTCCAGCCCGGACAGCATATCGGCGCGAGTGAGCAAGGATAGGCTGTTGAAAGCGTTGTAAACCGGCTCAAGACTAAACGTAACGGGCGAGGCGGGCGTTGTCGAGAGCAGATCGGTGACTGGAACTGGCATGGCTGACCTCTTGTGATGCTATTATCTGGATTATGCGGTCAAGCGGGTAACTTGGGTAAGTTATAACACAGATCGCGGTTGGTTGTCAATAGGCAAATTCAAGATGGAGGCGGCAGCGCATCGACTGGCGAGGTGGTTATGATCGCGGAAAATATGCTGTGGCGCTCACCATGATCGATTTGGGCCTGACGGGCAGGTGTGATAGCATACACGTCAACTCATACCCGCGAGGTGGATCATGTCAGGCGAAATCAAACTGGGTCGATTGGCCGGACTGCAACTCAGCGCGCTGCCGTCGGCCGTCATCAGTGCGATCGGGTTGTGGACGCTGCTCACGATGTTGGCCGCAGTCGTCATCCCGCTCCCGATCGGCACGGCTGTCCTCGGCGGCCTGATCGCCGCACTGCTGCACTACGTCTCCGAGACGCTGCATCAACTGGGGCACGCGCTCGCTGCGAAACGCACAGGCTATCCCATGACGGGCGTTCGCTACTGGTCCGTGCTGGGCACGTCGATTTATCCAACCGACGAGCCGCAGCTGCCCGGCCGGACTCACATCCAACGCGCGCTCGGCGGTCCGATCATGAGTGTGCTCGTCGGCGTGGTGGCAGGCATCATCGCCGCCATGACCACCGGGCTGATCGGCTGGCTGATCGCCTTCTTCGCGTTTGATAGTCTGGTGGTGATGGGGCTGGGCGCGTTTCTGCCGCTGGGCTTCACCGACGGCAGCACGATCTTGACGTGGTGGAGTAAGCGGTGAGACGGTGGCCTACAACCGTCCGCCGGGGATGTGACCGCTCTTGAGCGCGATTACTTGATCGGGCGTGAAGGGCGGATTAAACAACGCGGGCGACGCGGCATAACAGCGGAACATATCGGCAATGAAGTGAATCCGATCGGCCAACTCGGCCCAGTCGAGCGCGCCGGAGTCGCGGACACTGTCGGGCGTGGGATCGATCACATCGAGTAGGGCGCGCAAATCGGGATGGGTAATAGCCGTTAACTCGGGCGGAAATTCAGCCGTCAGATCGTCGCCCAACTTCAAGCGCGTGCCCGCCAGATCGATCGACAGCATGTGCTCGGTGATGAATAAGCGCGCCAGCCGGCGCACTTCAATCAGCAGCGCAGCCACGGCCCGATCGAGCGGCGTCGGCCCGGTGAGCAGCCGCGTCAGCCACAATCGAAAGCGCGCCAGCCAGCCGCGATACGGAAAGAGCGCTTTGAGCAAACGCCGCGTGAACTCCTTCGGCTCTATGATGGCCGCTTCCATCGCCGCCGCGATCTCCGGCTGCAGGCGCGTCTGCTCGTGAAAGCCAATCTCCAGATTTGCCAGCAGCAGCAGTTCCAATCGCGTCTTCAGGTCGGCCTCAAAAAACGCCTGATAATAGCGCGCAAACGCCTGTTTCAAATAGCGTTGCCCGTCGGGCGGATCGCCGGGACGCAGCCCGGCCACAAACTGCGCCAGATGGTCAACGTTAAAATCGGCGTCACTCAGGCAGTCCGCACAGAAGCGCGCAAACTCGCGCCCAATCTCCTCGAACACTTTCTGGTTGCCGCGCGCGACGGCGTCGCTGGCGCGATCGACGGCGGCCGCGGGATTCACCAGTTCCCAGACCGACTCGCGAATCTGGCGCGGCCCGCGTTGAGTGCCCAGCTGTTGAACGCTGAGCGTCACATTATGCGCGGCGGTCGTCGCTGTGGAGGCGTTCAACAGCATGTCCAGCGTTCGCGCCAGATCCTCTTTGCGAATCGATTGTCCCGCCTGCTTCGACGCCCACGTGGCAAAGGTACACCAGTTGGCATTCAAGTCCGGGCGCGTGGCGATGGCGGCCGACAACTCGTAATAACACTGCGTGATCTGCAAGTTGCGAATCACCGGCTCGCGGCGTGTGGCGATCTGTTCGACTTCGATCAGCGTGGGCGCGGGCATCTCAACTCGCTTTGACTTGCGCCAGCAATTGTCGAGCGGCAGTGCCCAGCAACACGGTATCTACTCCGGCGACGATCAGTGTGTAACCGCGCTCGATGTATGGCTGCACGGCCTGCGCCGATAAACCGAAGATGCCCAACGGCATATTGACTGCGCGGCAGACCGCCGTCACCCGATCGATCGCGGCGACGACTTCGGGATGCGTCACTTCGCCCAGGCGACCCAGACTGGCGGACAGATCATACGGCCCAATCAACACCGCATCGACGCCGGGTACACGCACAATTGCCTCGATGTTATTCACCGCGTCGATATGCTCTGCCTGCACAATCACGGCTACCTCGTCATTGGCGCGGCTCACGTAGTCCTGAAACGCCAGGCCATAGCCATGCGCGCGCCCGATGCCGACGCCGCGCGTACCCAGTGGCACATATTTGGACCAGCTCACCACCTGCGCGGCCTGCTCCGCCGAATTGACCTGTGGCGCGATGATGCCCGCCGCACCGATGTCCAACGCCTTCTTAATCGGCACTTCCGCGCTGTGCGAGACACGCACCACGCACGGCGCTGATCCCGTGGCGCGAATGATGCCCTGCAATTCCAGCGCTTCCAGCGGGCTGTGCTCGTTGTCCAGGAAGAACCAATCGAAGCCCGCACCGGCCAGCACTTCGGCGGTCTCGGCGGACGCCAGCGTGATCATCGTGCCGATGAGGCGTTCGCCGGATTTGAGTCGTTGGCGAAAAGAGTGGGTCATGTTTGGCTCCGTTATTGGGCGACTGTAAGTCGCAGCAACAAATACACGAAGTCAGCCTCCGCCGACTGAGCCGACGCAGGTCGGCTTTGTGTAGGTGTTGGCGCGATTTTAATCGCTGGCGCTGAATGACGTTGATTGAGCTAACGCGGTAAGATTCGTCTGCCACATCGCCAGCCCGCCTCGGAAGACACGAATCTGATTGGCGAAGGGCAGGGCTTTCAAAGCATTCAAATCGAACAGTGTGCTGTACGGGTTGTAGTCGATTAAGACCACGATGAACTGATATTGATCGACGTCACTTGAAAAACGCAGCGTTTGCAATGCTTCGAGTCGATCTTGAGGTTGGTCAAACAAGCCTAGCGCCAGTTTCTGCCGAAAGACGATCTGAACTTCTTGAGCGAGTGCGAGCGTGTCGGTCTTGATCGATTCGTAGTAGCGGGCGATCTGTTCGTGTACTTTCTGAATGTCCGGGTTGAGTGCGAATTTTAGTTCCATAAAACAGAGCGGCACTTCTTGATCCCGCTTGCGCCCCTGCCATTCCCAGAAGAAGCCCGTCAAATCGAAGCGGCCAACGCTGCTCACCGCGTACTGTCGATCGACCACGAAATACTCGCTATTGTTACAGCGCTCAAGATTGTTGGCACGGATAAGCAGTTGCTCATATTCCGTTTCCAGTGAAGACAGACCGTGTTGAATGATTCGCTCCTTGAGCCACGGAACACTTTGCAGAAATCGGCCAACTGAAACCTCGTCGATCAAATACTCAGGCAGATTCAGGCCATTGCCGAATTTGGGGTGGACATCCACGCGATATCGATTGCCTGCCAACTCGTCCAGTTTGAGAAGCGAATTGCCTTTGTAATAGATGTTCAAGTAATTCTCTCGAATCTCCAGATCGAGATCTTTATCCTGTTGTACCTTTCGAGTAAGCCCTGACAAAAAGCCGTCGATCAATGCCGCCATGAAACTGCCGGAAAGTTTTCTCACGAGTTTATCCTGTTCCTTTGAGGTAGACATTCTGAGCCGCAGCGCGGCTCAGAATGTCGTCCTACGGATGTGTTCAATATTATCACTTGCGCGCTACGATCAACATGTGTTCGCTCAGGCCCACCACCGACGGATGCGTGCATGTCTTGAAGTGCGTGTCACGCCAGACTTTCCACTGCTGTTCGTCCCTGGCGATCTTATTGAGTGCGGCGCGATGATTGGAACTGATGCCCTCCAGTCCGGCCATCGCCAGCACTTCCACTCCGGCATTATCAAACATGGCACGGAACTCTTCCGGCAAGAAGAAGTGGCAGGCGGTGAAGCCGTATTGACCGAGATAGTCGCCCGTGTCGCGCAGTTTGCCGTAATGCGGCATCGTCACTTCTTCCGGGAACATCGTCAACTCAACCACCAGCACGCTCAAGCGGCTCATCACCGATACAGCAATGGGCGCGCCCGGTTTCGCCACGCGGATCAATTCGCGCAGTGCTCTGGCACGTTGGCGCTTATCCAACACGTGTGACAGCGGCCCGCCCAGACACAGCACGCCGTCGAAGGTGTTGTCGTTGAAGCGCGAGAGATCGATGATTGTTCCCTCGACCACCTCTGCTACTTTGTGCTGTAGCTTTGCGCGCTTGATCTGACGTCGTGCGAAATCCAGATTGGCCGGCGTCATATCGAGCAAGACCAGCTCGTAGCCTTGCTGTGCCAGCGTCACCGTATAGCGCCCCGGCCCGCCGCCGGCATCCAGCAGCAAGCCCTTCTTCGGAAAGTGTTTCTTCAGGAAATGCAGCGTCGTGTCAAACTCCAGGCGGTGATAAGCGTCTTTGATCAGTCGCCGCCATTCTTTGCGCACGTAGCCGGTGTAGTAGTCTTTGACGCGGGCGGAGGTCATGGAAGTCAGTCCTTTCAATCAGTGACAAAGGGATCACTCTCGCATGTGCGACGATTATAGCACGCGCGATTTTCGCTTGTGTCGGAAATAGTAGCCTTTTTGTCACTGACTTTAGCGCTCCTTTGCACTATCCTTGAGGCGAGAGAAGACTGCGCTGAACGAATTGGTTCCATTTGGAACAAAACACAGTTCATACCGAATCTAACGATTTTTGATACAGACAGTCGCGGGTGAGTTCGATATACTCGCCCACAAGCCAAGTTGCCAGGGGAGGCAAGTGTGAACGCATTGCATGTTCGACGTGTGATGTTGTATGCCCTATTGATTACAGCCTTATTGAGCAGTCCATTTCAGATGATTTATCCGGCCGCCGCGCAAGATCAAACCGTGATCGCGCCGCCGGATCGATCGAGTGAGGAAGAAGCCCGCGTGGTCAGCGGCCCGATCGCGGATGCCGCACTCGATCAAGCCCCCGCGCCCGATCGCGCCGTCGTCGTCGATCAAGCGAATCCGAACTGGCAGACGGTCTACGGCACCGAAGCGGGTCGTCAG